>CAIXSE010000567.1 GCA_903921965.1 uncultured Thermoleophilia bacterium
CTCGATGCCGGTGAACACCGGGACCTCGAGGCCCTTGTACTTCATCGGGTAGGCCCAGCCGAGCAGGGTCCAGGCGAAGTCGTCGGCGACCTCGGTCCGGACCTCGACGAGCACCTGGCCCCTGCGTTCTTCGTCGAGCAGCAGGCCGTACTCGGGCACGACGCCCGTGACCGCCGCGCAGAGGGCGCTGTGCGCCGACTCGCGGTTGGTGCGGGCGCCGAGCACGGAGTTCACGTACGGCGTCGCGCTCGACTCGGAGAATGCGATGACCTCGCCGAACGCCGGCACGTTCTTCTCCAGGCCCGGTGCGCAGTCGAGCGTCATGGTGGCGCCGATCCTCGTGTACGCGGCGTTGGTCTGCGAGACGATGTCGAGGCCCGCCCGCGGGATCTCCCAGAGGTGCTCGTCGAGGTACTTCAGGTCGATGCTGGGGTTGACCGTGGGCGACACCTTGCAGCGCGCCCCGCCGTCCACCAGCTTGCTCACGAACCACAGGTCGGCGTCCTGGGCGCTGAGCGCCACGTGGACCCGCGTGATCGGCACCATGCGCCCGGCGTCGAACGCCTTGCCCACGCCGACCTGCACGCGCATGGCGAGCGCGACGCCCTCGCCGAACTCGCCGTCCAGCATGCTCTGCTCGAGACTCGTCAACTCCACTGCGGCTCTCCCTTCCCGCGGCCTCTGCCGGGACCGCCCCATCATCCCCCCGGCACGTTCACGGTCAACCGCTGGCGCCCGGGGAGTCCGCATGCGTGGACAGCAATCGTCCGTCGGCACGTGGCGGATGCCCGCCGGGCGGCCGCCTCGCCCGACGTTCGTGAGGCGGGCAGTCGCGTCCCACATGTGGAACGGCAGGAGGATGCACCTTGCCTCTGGCCCCGGAGCCGCACATATGGTCCACTGAGCACGTCTCGCCGAGGCAGGACGGGAGCACATCCAGCCAGGGAACAGGGGGCAAACATGCCGAACGACGAACCTCAGCCGACCAGGGGCATCCTCCACACGCCGTTCACGCGGCGCCAGATCGTCGGCGGGGCCGCCGCGTTCGCGGGCGCCGCGGCGCTCGGCCCGCTCGCCGCCGCCTGCGGCAGCAGCAGCGGCGGCGGCGAGACCACCGCGCCCAGCGCCAGCTCGAGCGCCGCGGCCGGCACGCCGCAGAAGGGCGGCGACCTGGTGGCCGGCATCTACACCGGTTCCGCCAAGGACTCCTACGACCCGCACCGCCTCGCCTACGAGCCGGAGATCGTGGCCGGCTACCAGCTGTACCAGGGGCTGTGCGGCTTCACGCCCGACTACAAGATCGAGAACGTGCTGGCCGAGGAGATCACGCCCAGCAGCGACGCCAGGACCTGGACGGTCAAGCTCAAGTCCGGCCTCGTCTTCTCCGACGGCTCGCCGGTCAACGCCGACGCCGTGGTGTGGAGCGTCAACCGCATCCTCGACCCCAAGTTCCCGGGCAACAGCGCCGAGATGTTCGTCGGGCTGTCGCAGGCGGGCGTCTCGAAGGTCGACGACCTCACCGTCGAGTTCGCCCTGGAGACGCCCAACGCCGTCTTCCCCGAGGCGCTCGCCTCGCGCGAGAGCAACATCGTGCCGCCGACGTGGACCCTCGAGAACGCCGTCGGGAGCGGCCCGTTCACGCTCAAGAGCTGGACGGCCGGCCAGCAGATGGAGTTCCTGCCGAACCCCAACTACGCCGGTGACGGTCCGTACGTCGACTCGCTCACGGTCATCGAGTACCCGGAGCCGACCGCCCGCCTCAACGCGCTCCTGAGCGGCCAGATCGACTGGGCGGGCTACATGGACGGCGCCCAGCTGCAGACCATCCAGAGCACGCCCGGCTACGCGGCCTGGCAGACCAAGAACGGCGGCTGGTTCCCGTTCACGATGCGCATCGACGTCAAGCCGTTCGACGACGTCAAGGTGCGGCAGGCCATGCGCCTCATCGTCGACCGCCAGCAGATGATCGACCAGGCCTACGACGGCCTCGGCTGGCCGGGCAACGACATGTACGCCATCTACGACCCCGGCTATCCTGTCGACCTGCCGCAGCGCACGCAGGACCTCGAGCAGGCCAAGTCGCTGCTCAAGCAGGCGGGCCAGGAGAACCTCACCGTCGAGCTCATGTGCTCCGACGGCGTCGGCGCCGGCACGGTGAACGCCGCCGCCGTGTTCGCACAGCAGGCCAAGGGCGCCGGCGTCACCATCAAGGTCCGCAAGGTCGACTCGAGCGTCATGTACGGCGACGAGTACTGCAAGTGGCCCTTCGCCATGGACTACTGGGGCACCCGCAACTACCTGCCCCAGACCTCGATGGGCACCACCAAGAGCGCTCCCTACAACGAGACCCACTGGCCGGGGCCGTACACCGACTGGCTCGCCCTCGTGAAGGAAGCCTGGAGGACCACCGACGACGCCAAGCGCAACGAGCTGGTGGGCCAGGCGGCGACGATCGAGTACGACAACGGCGGCTACATCGTCTGGTCGTACAACATCTCCTCGGACGGCTACAAGGACACCATCGGCGGCATGGTGCACGACGTGTTCGGCGGCTCGTCCATCGGGTACCGCTACCACCTGCTGTACTACAAGAGCTGAGAGCCGCGTCGGTGAGACCGGCGAGACGGTCCGACGAGGGCCCGGCGCGCTGCGCGCGCCGGGCCCTCGTCGCACCCGCCACGGGCGGACCCGGCGGTCAGGCCGGGCGACGCGCCCTAGACGATGATGCCAGTGACCGGAGGGGCCATCTGTGAGCATGCTCACGCGCGGTCGAGAAGCATGCTGACTCCTGAGGACAACCCCGCGAGCGACATCGCCTCCGAGCGCCTGCGCCGGGTGCTCGGCGACGACCCCTTCAGGCTCATCACCGACAACGTCGGCGACGTCGTGTCCCTGCTGGACATCGCCACCATGCGGCTCCTCTACATCAGCCCGTCCGTGGAGCGGCAGTGCGGCTTCACGAGCGCCGAAGCGCTCGAGCAGGACATCGAGGACGTCTTCACCGAGGACTCGTGCTCCGCGCTCAGGGCCGCGCTGGCGGAGCAGCTCACGCACGTGGCCTCCGGGGACGCGGAGGCCGCGAGGCACACGCTGGAGCTGCAGCAGAGGCGCAAGGACGGTTCGCTCATCACCGTGGAGCTCCGGGGCAACCCGGTGCGCGACGAGGACGGTGAGATCCGCTGCGTGCTGGCAGTCACCCGCGACGTGACGGACCGGGTCGCCGACCGGGATGCGCTGCGCAGGCAGCGCGACCTCGTCGCCGCCTTGAGCGCCGCCCGCGACCTGCCCCAGGCGCTGGACGAGGTCATCGACGCGGCCCTCTCCATCCCCGGCGTCGACGCAGCCGGCGTCTACCTGGCACAGGAGGACACCGGCGACCTCGAGCTGGTCCGCCACGCCGGCCTGCCCCCCAGGTTCGTGGCGGCTTCGTCCTACTTCGCCGCCGATTCCCCGAACGCGCGGCTCGTCGCCGCCGGTGCGCCGTTCCACCTGACGGCGGCGCAGGTGTCGGCGTCGGGACTCGCGGTCGAGCGCAGCGCCGGGCTCCGCGCGGTCTCGTCGGTGCCGGTCCTCCACGAGGGAGCCGTCGTGGCCGCACTCAACGTCGCCTCACGGAGCGCCGACGAGCTCGCGCCGGGGGCGCGCACGGCCGTGGAGTCCCTGGCCGCCCAGGTGGGCGGGGCGCTGGCCCGACTCAGGGCCGAGGCCAGACTGCAGGAGAGCGAGCGGCGCCACAGGTCGCTCTTCATGGACTCGCCGGTGGCGCTCTGGGAGTCGGACTGCTCGCTCGTCAAGGCCTACCTCGACACGCTGGCAGCCTCCGGGATCGACGACGTCATGGCGCACGTGCTCGGCGACCCCGCGGAGTACGACCGCTGCGTGCGGCTCATGCGGCCGGTCGCCGTCAACACCGCCGCCGTCCGGCTGTACGACGCCGCGGACGAGACGGAGCTCATGCGCCGCGGCGCGGACGTACACCCCCCGCCGTCCGGCTCGGGCGTCCACCTCTTCTGGGCGCAGATGCTGGCCGGCGGTGGTCCCGTCTCGTACGAGACCCAGGTCTCCACGCTCACCGGTCGCACGATCGACGTGCTCGAGACCGTGTCCGTCGTCCCCGGCTACGAGGACACGTATGGCAGGGTCAGCATCGCCGGCATCGACGTCACAGCACGCAGGCAGGCGGAGCGCGAGGCGGCGCGGCAGGCGGAGCTGCAGCGCCGCCTCGCCGACATGGCCACGACCTACATCGGGGTGCCGCTGGACGCGGTCGAGCAGGCCATCGACGACTCGCTCGCGGACCTCGGCCGCTTCGTCGGCGCCGATCACGTCTCCGTCGTCGAGTACGACCGGTCCACCGGCACGGCGTCGGCCACCCACACATGGCGCGGCGACGGCATCGAGACGCCACTCGGCGACCAGGCGGGCGTCTCGCTCTCCGCCTTCGACGAGTGGGCGCAGTCGCACCGCACCGGCGAGCTGCTGCACGTCCGCGACGGGGAGGCTCTGCCGCAAGGGCCGGCGCGCGCCATCCTGGAGTCGGCCGGGCTGCGCAGCCTGCTCAGCGTCCCCATGATGGACGGCGACGTGCCGACGGGCTTCGTGGGGTTCGGCACGGTGCATTCCATGAACGACTACCCGGAGGGCGAGCGGCGCCTGCTGTCGCTCTTCGCCGCCATGCTCGCGGGCGTGCGCCACCGCATGCGCACGGAGCTGGCGCGGCGCGAGGGTGAGCGCCGGCTCCAGAACGTCATCCAGGGCAC
>CAIXSE010000568.1 GCA_903921965.1 uncultured Thermoleophilia bacterium
GCCCCGCGCGTCGCCCTGTACGCCGGCAACGGCCTGGAGCACCACGAGAACGGCGTCAACGCCATCCGCTCCGTCGCCATGCTCGACGCGCTGCTCGGGACCTTCGGCCGCACCGGCGGCACCTTCTTCCGGGCCGCCCCGGAGCTGCGGGAGCTGACCGTCTACGACGAGCTCCCGCTGCGCGACCTCGGCCCTCTCGGCGCCGACCGCTTCCCCGTCCTGTACGACACCCGGCAGGAGTGTCACACCATGACGGCCGTCGACGCCATCCTGACCGGCGAGCCGTACCCGCTGCGCGCCATGATAGTGACCGGCGCCAACCCCGTCCTGACCAATGCCAACTCGGCGCGCGTCAAGGCGGCCTTCGAGGCGCTCGACCTGCTCGTCGTCCGCGACCTCTTCATGACGGAGACGGCGGCCCTGGCCGACTACGTCCTGCCGGCCGCCTCGTTCCTCGAGCGCAGCGAGCTGCACAGCCACGCCAAGCACCACGTGCTGACTCTGACGAACCAGGTCATCAGCCTGCCGGGCGTGCAGGACGAGTACGCGTTCTGGCACGACCTCGCCGCGCGGCTGGGCGCGGCGGAGTACTTCCCCTGGGAGGACGAGACGGCGCTGAACCACTGGCTGCTGGAGACCTCGGGGTTCACCTACGAGGAGATGGCCGAGCACCCGGAGGGCGTGCGCTACGCGCCCCCGCTCCACGACGGCGAGGAGCCGGTCTTCCGGACGCCGTCGGGGAAGGTCGAGTTCGTGTCCGCGTATCTCGGCGCGCTCGGCCTGGACGAGCTGCCGGTGTACCGCTCGCCCGCCTATGTGGCCGCGCCCGACCCGGCCTACCCGTTCGTGCTCATCACCGGTGCCCGCAAGCTGCTCTACCTGCACAGCCGCTTCCGCAACATCCCGCGGTTCCTCACGGCGATCCCGGGTCCGGAGGTCGAGGTGCATCCGGACGACGCGGCCGCGCTGGGCGTGGCCGACGGGGACGTGGTGCGCATCACCTCGCGCGTCGGCTCCGTCGACGTGCCGGTGAAGGTGATGGCGCCGAACGAGATCAGGCCGGGCAGCCTGCAGATGACGCACGGCTGGGCGCAGGCGAACGTGAACCTGCTGACGCACGACGACCGCCCCGACCCGATCAGCGGCTTCCCGCTGATGAAGTCGGTCGAGGTGCGCGTCGAGAAGCTCGAGGGGAGTGCGGATGTCGCCTGAGACCGGTGCCCCGGCGCCCCTCGGCCCCGGCGACGTGCGGATGCCGGCGTCGGTGGACGGCGCGCTGCGCGACGCCGCCACGGCCACCATCCCGCTGTACGACGACGGGCTGCTGCGCGGCGACGGGGCTTTCGAGTACGTGCTCTGCTACCACGGGCGGCCGTTCACGCTCAGGGAGCATCTCGACAGGCTCGAGCGCACCTGCGGCCGGCTGCGGCTGGATTGCCCGCGCGCGCAGCTCGAAGAGGACATCGCGCGGGTCTTCGCCTGGGCCGGCCCCGTCACGTGCGGCCTGCGCATCGTGCTCACGCGAGGCGGCCGGCGCATCGTCTTCCTGGAGCGCCGGCCCGAGCCGTACGACGTGCGGCTCGCGTTCATCACCGATGTGCCGCGCCTCGTGCTGGACGGCTCCAAGAGCCTGGCCTACGCCGGCAACATGCTGGCGCGGCGCCTGGCCGAGGAGCGCGGCTTCGACGAGGCGCTCCTGACCACGCCGGACGGCCGCGTCATGGAGGTGCAGCAGGCCTCGTTCTTCTGGGTCACGCCGACCGGCGAGCTCTGCACGCCGCCGCTCAGCGAAGGCATCCTCGATTCGATCACGCGTCGCGTCGTCATGAGCTCGATGGACGTGACCGAGCGCGTCTGCCGTACCGAGGACGCGCTCGCCGCCACCGAGGCCTTCCTGGGCGGCGCCGGCCGCGAGGTACAGCCGGTCGCAGCCGTCGAGAGCACCGAGTTCGCCGGGGTGCCCGGACCCGTCACGCGCGAGGTCATCGCCGGCTACCGGCGCTACGTCGAGCAGGAGCTCGGGCTCGGCCCCGAGGAGCTGTGGGGCGTCGCCTGATGATCGGCCCGCAGATGGAGCGTCTCGAGATCGGGCCGCGGACCTTCGACGTGGACGCGGCCACCGTGGAGAGCCGCCGCGACGTGCTGCGCCGGGTCTGGCGCTACGAGCCCGTCGACCACATCCCCATCCAGGTCGACCTCAGCCCGGCGTGCGGCGAGACGGTCCGCGACACGCAGCAGGTCACCGAGGCCTGGTTCTCCTCGGCGGTGCGGCGCATCGAGTGGTCGCTGGCACTGCTGCCCGACGACTACATCCCACTCAGCGAGCCGCCGTGGCTGGGCTTCTACACGGTCCCGAAGATGCTCGGCGCGACGTTGTGGTGGTCCGACGACCCCATGGCGTTCCCCGGCATCAGGGAGCCGATGGTCCGCGACGCCGAGAAGCTGCTGGCGCTGCGCCCGGCGGACCCGCGCACCGACGGCGTCGTGCCGGAGGCTCTGCGCCGGCTGGAGATCGCCGCCGCCTGCTTCCCTCCCGAGGTCGCCGTCGGCGGTATCGACGTGACGTCGCCGCTCGGCGACGCGATGGAGATCATGGACCAGACGCTGTTCTTCGTGTCGCTGAAGCGCCGGCCCGACGCCATCCACCACGCCTGTGACGTCGGCGTGCAGACCCAGCTCGCCGTCCAGCGCGCGGTGCGCGAGGCCGTCGGCGACCCCGCCCGCCTCGCCGCGAACGGCAACTGGCCGACGTGGCGTCCCGAGGGCGGCAAGACGCTCGTCACAGACGACATCGCCAGCCTGCTGAGCCCGCGTGTGTACGAGGCCTTCGACCGGCCGTACACCGACCGGCTGTATCAAGAGCTCGGGCCGGGCCTGCCTCACGTGTGCGGCCCGAACCCGGCCGTCCACCTCTACGTGCACGACGACCCCGTGATCCTCGGCCACAACTGCTCGTTCCGGTACAGCCGCGCCGACTTCGCGCGGCTCAAGGACGAGCTCGGCCGCGGCGCCGAGGAACGCCTGGGTCGTCGCGGCCACCTGGAGGTCATGTGGGAGCGGGGGGTGCCACTCGCCGACCAGCTCGCCGGCTTCCGCGAGGTGGCCGAGTTCTTCGCCCCCGACGTGGTCGCGATCCCCTACTGTCAGATCATCCCCGACGGGGCGGTGACGGACGAGGAGGTCACCGCCTTCTACCGCGACATGCGCGCGGTGTCGGAGCGGTACGCGGCCGCCGTGCGCTGGGCGGCGTGAGCGCGGACCTCACAGAGCGGGAGTCCGCGCTCGCCCAGGCGATCACCGGGATCGCGTGGGAGGGCCTGCCGGCCGAGGTGCGCGAGCGCGCGCGGCTCTGCCTGCTGGACGATCTCACGTCGGTGGTGAGCGGCACCACGGCGCGCTCGGCCCGCATCGCCGCGTCGGTGGCCTGCGAGGTGCTCCCCGGTGACCAGGCCACGGTGTTCGCCGGCGCCGCCCGCAGCTCCGCGCTCGGCGCCGCCTTCGCCAACGGCGTGGCCGCCAACGCCTACGACATCGACGACTGCGGCCTCTACACGTGGGGGCACCCCGGCGCCCAGGCCTTCCCGGCCGCACTCGCCCTCGGCGAGAAGCTGGGCGCCTCCGGCGCGGAGGTGCTCGCCGCGATGGTCGTGGGCTACGAGGTCATGTTCCGCGCGGGCCGCGTCTGGCACGACCTGCACATGCCGGACTACCGGGCCTGCGGCACGTGGGGCTCCATCGGCTGCGCTGCGATCGGCGCGAACCTCCTGCACCTCGCGGAGCTCGAGACGCGGCACGCGCTGGGGATCGCCGAGTACCACACACCCTCGCTGCCCATGCTGCAGGACGTCGCCGAGCCGGCCATGGTGAAGCACGGCATCGGCGTGGGTGCGCTCAACGGGCTGCTCTCGGCGGAGCTGGCGGCCCGCGGGTTCACCGGCACGCCGAGCCTGCTGACGCTCGAGCAGTACGACGCGTGGGTGAGCGACCTCGGCGAGCGTTACGTGCTGCTCTACGGCATGAGCTGGAAAGAGTTCTCGTGCTGCCTGTGGGCACACGCGCCGCTGCTGGCCGTGGAGCGCATCCGCGCCGCGCACCGCGTCGACCCGGCGCGCGTGCGGCGCGTCGTCGTCGAGACGTATCCCGACGCGCTCCAGCTCCACGTGGTGCACCCGCGCACCACGGAGGAGGCGCAGTTCAGCATCGCCTGGCCGGTCGCCGCACTCCTGCTCGACGGCGAGGTGGCCACCGGGCAGGTGGCCGACGAGCGGCTCGCCGACCCGGCGCTGCACGACCTGGCCGCGAGGGTCGAGTTCGTGTCCTCCGACGAGCTGCAGGAGCTCTACGTGCTCTCGGAGACGGGGCAGCCGGGCGGTATGGACGCCGCCCGGGTGACGGTCGAGCTCGACGACGGGCGCGTCCTCGAATCCGGGCTCGTGGAGCACGTGATCTACGAGCGCGAGGCCGCGCTGTGGGACCGCGAGCGCATGGAGCGGAAGACGCGGTGGCTGCTGCGCCACCGGCTGGACGCCGGACGGCTCGACGAGCTCATCGCTCTGGCCTGGGCCCTCGAGGAGTGGGGCGACGTGCGCGAGTGGGTCGCCCGCCTCCCGCGTCCGGCCGGCTGACGCCGGATCCGAACGCGGTCCCTCTTGTGCCGCGCCCGTCCAGAGGCGACCATAGGGCGGTCGCGCCAAACCGGAGGCGCGATCGCGCGTCTCTTACAAGTCACCACCGCAGGTACAGCAACGAACAGGGGGACACGACGTGAGTGATCGAGACAGTGAAGACCGCGGGCTGCTGAACCACGGCGTCACACGCCGCCAGGTCCTGCAGGGGGCGGCGGCCGTCGGCGCCTTCGCCGCTCTGGGTTCTGCCGCGGCCGCCTGCGGCTCGAGCAGCAGCGGCGGCTCGAGCGCGAGCCCGGCCGCCAGCGGTTCGGCCGCCGCGGGCACGCCCAAGACCGGCGGCCAACTGCGCGTGGCCACCTCGGCCGGCACGGCCAAGGAGGACCTTGACGCGCAGGCGCCGGCGCTGAGCAGCCCGGCCCTCAACTTCCGCTACAACCTCTACGACTCGCTGCTCGAGTTCGATCACACGGGCACGCTCACCATGGCGCTGGCCGAGTCGCTCGAACCGAACCCCGACGGCACGCAATTCACGGTGAAGCTGAAGCCGGGCGTGGTGTTCCATGACGGCTCGCCGGTGAACGCCGACGCCGTGGTCTACAGCTTCGAGCGCATCGTCGACCCCAAGAAGCCGGGCCTCGCCGCGGCCCAGCTGAAGGGCCTCAAGCCGGGTGGCACCAAGAAGATCGACGACCTTACTGTGCAGTTCAACCTCGAGGAACCGAACTCGATCTTCCCAGAGGCGCTCTCGGCGTACTCCGCCGCCGTCGTGCCGGTGGGCTACGCCCCGAATGGCGGCAACGGCGTCATCGGCACCGGCCCGTTCAAGTTGGCCTCGCCGAGCGACTTCCAGCCCGGTGTACAGTGCGTCATGGCCAGGAACGAGAACTACTGGCGTGAAGGCCCCTACGTCGATCAGCTCTCGATCATCGAGTTCGCCGACAACTCGGCCCAGATGAACGCCCTGCTCGGCGGCGCCGTGGAGTACAGCAACATGATCCCGGGGGCACAGCGCAAGATCGCCGAGGGCGGCGGCATGCAACTCCTCGAGGCCGAGACCGGTCTCTGGATCCCGATCACGATGAACGTGCAGACCAAGCCCTTCGACGACGTCCGCGTCCGTCAGGCCATGCGCCTCATCGCCGACCGCCAGCAGATCATCGACCAGGGCGAAGACGGCATGGCGGTGGTCGGCAACGACATGTACGGCCGGTACGACCCCGGCTACCCGAAGGACCTGCCACAGCGTGTCCAGGACCTGGAGCAGGCCAAGTCACTGCTCAAGCAGGCCGGGCAGGAGGGCATGACCGTCAAGCTCGTCACCTCGACCTCCTGCGCCAGCACCGCGCCTGCCGTCGCCACCGTGTTCGCCAAGCAGGCCGAGGGCGCAGGCATCACCGTGAAGATCGACAACGTCACCGGCGATGTGTTCTGGGGCGACCAGTACCTCAAGTGGCCGTTCGCCATGGACCAGTGGGGCACGCGCGGGTACCTCGCGCAGGCCGGCATGGGTACCGTACCTGGCGCTCTGTACGACGAGACGCACTGGGCCAGCACGCGCGACGACTACATGAAGCTGGTGAACGAGGCGTATCGCACGACCGACGATGCCAAGCGCAACGAGCTCATCACAGAGGCCTCCACCATGGAGTACAACGACGGTGGCTACCTCATCTACTCGTTCGAGAAGGTCGTCGACGCCTACAGTCCCAAGGTAGCTGGCGCCCTGTCGGACTTCTCCGGCATCGGCATGTCGGCCTGCAACGCGCGGTACCGCACCGTCTACTTCGTCTGACCGGTCCCGGCCGGACAGCGTGAGAAAGCCGCCGGGCGCCCCGACCGTGAGGTCGGGGCGCCCGGTCACCTTTGGAAGGCCCTGCCGGTGGAGGTGAGCAGGTGACCGGAGAGCGCGTCGTCAAGACCCTCTGCCGCATGTGCGACGACCGCTGCGGCATCGACGTGCACGTGCGTGACGGGCGCGTCGTGGACATCGCCGGCAACGCCGGCCACGGGTGGAGCCGCGGCCACGTGTGCGTCAAGGCGCGGGCCGCGGTCGACATCGTCCACCACCCCGACCGGCTCCTGCGGCCGCTCAAGCGTTCGGGCGGCGGCTGGATCGAGATCGGGCTGGACCAGGCGCTCGACGAGATCGCCGGGCGGCTCGCCGCCGTCCGCGACCGGTACGGCGCCCGCGCCCTCGGCGTGTGGAAGGGCGAGGCCCTCGGCTTCGGCCAGCAGGAGGACGTCGCCCGCCGCTTCGCGCACGCGGTCGGCACGCCGAACTACCTGTGCGTCGACCCGGTCTGCTGGGCGGCGCGCTTCATCGCGTACCGCACCGTCGTGGGCGGGTGGCCGATCCCGGACTTCGAGCACGCCCGCGGCATCGTGCTGTGGGCCGCGAACCCGCCGGCGTCGCACCCGACGATGCTGCAGTACATCCGCGCCGCCCGCGCCGCGGGCGCGAAGCTCGTGGTGGTGGACCCGCGGCGCTCCACCATCGCGCGCCAGGCGGACATCCACGTCGCCGTCCGCCCCGGCACCGACGGCGCCCTGGCGTGGGGCCTGGCGCGGGAGCTCATCGCCCGCGGCGCCTGCGACCGCGAGCGCATCGGGCGGCAGGCCGTGGGCTTCGAGGCCGTGGCCGCGTACGCGCAGGACTTCACGCCGCAGAGGGTGGAGGCCGAGACCGGCGTCGCCGCGGCGCTCGTCGCGGAGGTCGCCGACGTCCTGACGGCCGCGGCGCCGCGGGTCGCCTCCTACGCCGGGCTCGGTCTCGAGCACCACAGCGCGGGCGTGGACACGATCCGCTCGCTCGCGGTCCTCGACGTCCTGCTCGGCGCCGTGGACGTCGAGGGCGGCGTGCGCCTGCGGCCGTCCCCGCCCCTGCGCGACCTGACGCTCTACGAGCAGGTCCCGCTCCGGCACCTCGGGCCTCTCGGCGCCGACGCGTTCCCCGTCCTCTACGACGTGTGCCACGACTGCCACACGCCGGCGGCGATCGGGGCGATGCTGGACGGCGACCCGTACCCGCTGCGCGCCCTCGTGGTGACCGGCGCGAACCCCGTCCTGGCCCAGCCGGACGCGGCGCGCGTGCGGCGCGCCTTCGAGGCGCTCGACCTGCTCGTCGTACGCGACCTCTTCATGACCGACACGGCGGCTCTCGCGGACTACGTCCTGCCGGCCGCCTCGTTCCTCGAGCGCACGGAGCTGCACGCCCACCCCAAGTACCAGCTGCTCACGCTGACGCAGCCCGCGCTCTCGCTGCCGGGGGTGCAGGGCGAGTACGAGTTCTGGCGCGACCTTGCGACGAGGCTCGGCGCCGGCGAGCACTTCCCGTGGGAGGACGAGACGGCGCTCGACCGCTGGCTGCTCGAGCCCACCGGACTGACGTTCGAGCGGCTGCTCGAGCACCCCGAGGGCGTGCGCTACGAGGCGCCGGAGGGGCCGCCGAAGACGCCGTCGGGCAGGTTCGAGCTCACGTCGGGCTACCTGGGCGGACTCGGGTACGACGAGCTGCCCGTCTACCGGCGCCCCGACTGCCTCGAGGACCCCGACCCGGACCGTCCCCTCGTGCTGATCGCCGGCGGACGCAGGGTCCAGTTCCTCAACAGCCAGTTCCGGAACATCGGGCGCCTGCGGCGCGGCGTGCCCGGACCGGAGCTCGAGATGCATCCGGACGACGCCGCTGCGCTGGGCCTGGCGTCGGGCGACCGCGTCCGCGTGACTTCGCGGACCGGTGCGATCGAGCTCGCGCTCAAGGTCGTGGGGGCCCGCGATATCACCCCCGGGACCGTGCAGGCGATGCACGGCTGGAGCGAGGCGAACGTCAACCTCCTGACGGCGGACGACGGGCTCGACCCGGTCAGCGGGTTCCCGCCCCTCCGGGCCGTGCAGGTGCGCGTCGACCACTGCGCGCCCGCGGCCGCCGGCCGGGCGGGGTGAGCGTGCCCGGAGCGCAGCTGACGCTGCTGAGCCCGGCCGACTGCCGGCGCCTGCACGCGGCGACGCTCACGGTGCTCGAACAGGTCGGCGTCGACGTGCTGCAGGACGAGGGCGCGCTGCGGCTGTACGCGGAGGCCGGCGCGGGGGTCGAGGGCAACCGCGTCTTCCTGCGTCCCGGCCTCGTCGAGGCGGCGCTGGCCGGCGCACCGGCGGAGTGGACGCTGCGGCCGCGCGGAGGCGCCTCCCGGCCGCTCGTGCTCCGGGCCGGGGAGACGTACTTCGGTAACGGGCAGGGCTGCCCGTACGTGCTCGACCCCGACACGCACGTGCGGCGCCCGCCGGGGTTCCGCGACCTCGAGGAGCTGGCGGCGCTGCTGGAGCGCCTGCCCCACCTCGACTTCGTCATGATGGTCGTCTCGTCCGAGGAGGCCCCGCCGGAGCAGCGCGACCTCGCGCACGCCGCCGCGCTGCTGCGGGGCACCCGCAAGCCGCTCGTCCTGACGCCGATGGACGGGTGCTGCGTCCCCGGGATCGTGCGCATGGCGGAGGCCTGCGGGGAGCGCGACAGCGTGGCGGTGCTGGCCATGCCGGGACCGCCGCTGCGGCACGACGCCGGCGGGCTGTCCAAGATCGTCGCCTGCGCCGAGGCGCAGGTGCCGCTCATCTGCGGCCCGGCGCCGTCGGCGGGTTCCACGGCGCCGCGCTCCGTGGCGGCGACCGTCTTGGTGGCCAACGCCGAGGTCCTCAGCGCCCTCGTGCTCCACCAGCACGTGCGTCCCGGGGCGCCGTTCGTGTACGGCGCCGGCGGCGGCGCGACCGACATGCGCAACGCCGGCGACCCGTACACGACGCCCGACCTGCACCTGGCTCTTCAGGCGGGCTGCGACCTGGCGCGTCACTACGGGCTGCCGAGCTACTCGTACGCCGGCATCTCCGTGTCCAAGGCGCTGGACCAGCAGTGGACGGCGGAGGCCGCGCTCACGACGGCGCTCGGCGGCCTCTCCCGGGCGACGCTGCTCCACGGCTTCGGCGGCCTCGAGAACGGCATGTCGGCCGCGTACGAGGCGCTCGTCCTCGGCGACGAGCTCGCCGGCTACGTCAAGGCCTTCCAGCGGGAGGTCCCGCTCGCCGCCCACGCCCTGGCTCTCACGGAGATCGCCGCCGCCGGGCCCGGCGGCAACCACCTGGGGAGCAGGTACACGCGCCGTCACCACCGCGAGTTCTGGAGCAGCGAGCTCCTCGATGACGATGGCCACGAGCGCTGGGTCGCACGGGGCTCGCTCACCCTGCTCGACCGCGTGCGGGCGCGGGTGGCGCGCCTGCGCGCGGAGCCGCGCGCCTTCACGCTGTCGGAGGAGCGGCTCGCCGCCCTCGACGGCGTCGTGACCGGGGTCGCCGGGCGCTCGAGCTGAGGGCGCCGCCGCCCTTCCCCCGGCATCCGCTCCCGGGACGCGGGACCGGCTTCGCGCCGCCGGCCGCTACGCTCCGGCGGCGTCCACGAGGCTGGAATCGTGGGACAAGTCGGCCAAGCAGGGCGCAAAAAGCTGTCCCGGATGTTGGACTCTCGCCGGGGCGCCGGGTTCCCCTGGCTGACGGAGTGTGCGTAGTATGCGCTACGGCGAGGCGAAGGGGTTCACGCTCGAGTGGTACTCACCCTGATCCACTCTCTCCTTTGCTCCCCGGTTAAGCCGTCTGGGTCGCGGCGATGTCATGACCTTGCTCGAACAAGGGGGAAGTGAGACATGAGCGTACGAGACGACGAGAAGCCGGGCTTCCTCTCGAAGCCGGTCACCAGGCGCCAGGTGCTGCAGGGGGCTGCAGCCGTCGGCGGCGCGGCGGC
>CAIXSE010000569.1 GCA_903921965.1 uncultured Thermoleophilia bacterium
CGACCAGTCCCGCGGCCGCCCCGGCGCAGGCGCCCGGCGGCGCCGCGCCCGAGCTCACCGCCGACCGCGTGCGCCGCGCCTGGGAGCTCATCCTCCAGCGCGTGCAGGCCGGCAGCGTCGGCCTCTACGCGCTGCTGCGCGACGCGCGGCCGCAGGAGCTGCGCGGCGACGTGCTCACCGTGGGCATGGCGTCCGAGTTCTCGCTGGCCCAGGCCCGGCACTCCGGCAACGACGGCGTGCTCGCCGAGGCCGTCGAGGCAGTGCTCGGCCGCCGGCTCACGCCCGAGTTCGTGCTCGCGCCCGGCGCCGGCTCCCCGCCCCCGGCGGCGGCAGACGCGCGGCGGCCCGCCCCCGACGACGCCGGGCCTCTCGACCTCACCGATCTCATCAAGCAGGCAAAGGGCACGCTCGACGCCGAAGAGATGCCCGACGACTCCTGAGGAGAACCACCGTGGCGAACCCGCAGTACAACAAGATGATGAAGCAGGTCCAGGAGATGCAGCGCAAGATGGCGCAGGCCCAGGATGAGCTCGCCGTCGAGACCGTCGAGGCCAGCGCCGGCGGCGGCATGGTCACCGTCGTCATCACAGGATCCCTCGAGGTCAGGGAAGTCCACATCAAGCCCGAGGCCGTCGACCCCGACGACGTCGAGATGCTGCAGGACCTCGTGGTGGCCGCCACCAACGAGGCTCTGCGCGCCGCCCAGGAGCTCGCCTCGCAGAAGCTCGGCGGCGCCACGGGCGGCATGGACCTGCCCAACATCCCAGGCCTGTTCTGACGCGGCCCGGGCAAGCGCGCGGCCGCCGCGGCGGCCGCGCCGGCGACCCTCCGGACGCCGGGACTAGATTGTGCATAGCGGACTCAGCAGGTCCGCTTTGAGAAGGGCCGCGGGGCGTCGACACGCCCCGCGGCCCTTCTCACGTCCCGGAGGACAGGTGCCGAGCGTACCCGAGCGTGGACAGCGGCCGGAGCTACCCTCCTGCTCGCCGAAGGAGTAGAATAGTTCGCCGGGTCACCGGTGCCTCCCCGTGACGCACCAGCAGGTGCATGAAGACGCACAGGTATGCATTTTATTCGCGGAAGAGGGTGTATTTGTATTCACCAGCGGTCGAACGTCTGGTCACGGAACTGGCGAAGCTCCCCGGCATCGGCCCCCGCAGCGCCCAGCGGCTCGCCTTCCACATCCTCCGGCAGAAGCCCGAGGACGTGCTGCCCCTCGCCGCGGCGATCGTCGACGTCAAGGAGCGCATCGGCTTCTGCACGCGCTGCTTCAACCTCGCCGAGGGCGAGCTCTGCACCGTCTGCGCCGACACGCGCCGCGACCCCGCCGTGCTCTGCGTCGTCGAACAGCCCTTCGACATCGTGACCATCGAGCGCACCCGCGAGTTCCGCGGGCTCTACCACGTGCTCGGCGGCGCCCTGAGCCCGCTGGACGGCGTCGAACCCGCCGACCTCCACATCGTGGAACTGCTCGCCCGCGCCCAGGAGGGCGTGGACGAGGTGATCCTGGCCACCAACCCCACCATGACCGGTGAGGCCACGGCCATGTACATCGCCGACATGCTGCCGCAGCAGGTGCGCGTCACGCGCCTCGCCAGCGGCCTGCCGGTCGGCGGCGACCTCGAGTATGCCGACGAACTGACCCTGGGCCGCGCCCTCGCCGGGCGGCGGAACCTGCGGCGGGGAGAGGAGTGAGCATGGCGACGAAGACCAGGCCCGCGAAGCCGAGCGGGCTCACCGAGATACGCTGGCACGGCCGCGGCGGCCAGGGGGCCGTCACCGCCGCCAAGATGGTCGCGGAGCTCGCGCTCGGCGAGGGCAAGTACTTCCAGGCGTTCCCGGAGTACGGCCCCGAGCGCTCCGGCGCCCCCATCGTCGCCTTCACGCGCGTGAGCGACGAGCCCATCCAGGTGTACGCCGGCGTCGAGCACCCGCAGATCGTCATCGTGCTCGACTCATCGCTGCTGGGCGTGGTGGACGTCTGCAAGGGCGCCCCCGACGACGCCATCGTGCTGGTCAACAGCGAGAAGTCGCCGGCCCAGCTGCGCAAGCAGTACGGCCTCAAGGGTCGCCGCGTGTTCACCGTGGCGGCCACGCGCATCGCCGTCGAGACGATCAAGCGGCCCATCCCCAACACACCGATGGTGGGAGCCCTCACGCGTATCACGGGTCTGTTCCCCGTCGACGACGTCGTGGGGTTCCTGGAGCACGAGTTCGGCAAGAAGTTCCCGCCGAAGGTCGTGGAAGGCAACATCAACGCGATCAGGCGCAGCTACGAGGAGGTCCAGGGCGAATGACCGTGGAGAAGAAGGCCGGAGCCAAGCGCCCGGCACCGCCG
>CAIXSE010000570.1 GCA_903921965.1 uncultured Thermoleophilia bacterium
CTCATCGAGGAGCGCAAGAACTTCACCCTGCAGCGCCTGGTGACGACGCGCGTGCGCCGCTGGGAGCTCATCGCCGGCAAGTTCCTCGGCATGTTCGCGCTCACGTTCGTGCAGCAGATCATCCTCATCGCCGTCGGGCAGTTCGCCTTCGGCGTCGACTACCTCTCCGACCCGGCGGCGCTGCTCATGATGATGGTCGCGCTCTCGTGCGTGGCCTCGGCCATGGGCATGCTGATCGCCGCCGTGATGACCTCCGAGCAGGCGCTCATCGCCACCGTGGTCCTCACCTCGATGGCCGTGGCTGCCCTCTCGGGCGCGTGGTTCCCTCTCGAGATCGCCGGCTCGGGGTTCCAGTTCGTCGGGCACCTGCTGCCCACGTCGTGGATCCTCGACGGCATGCGCGGCATCATCATGCGCGGCTTCGGCCCCGCCGACGTGCTGCCGGCGTTCGGCTTCTCGCTCGCCTGGGCGCTGGGGCTGTTCGCGCTGGCCGTCTGGCGCTTCAGGCTGTCGCAGCGCTGAGCGGCGGGCGCCGCGGGCCTTCGCCCGCCGCCGTGCGTCTCAGACGCCGCAGAACCGCAGCGCGATGAGTGCTACCGCGCAGGCGTGGTCGACGAGGTCGTCGACCGGCACGTACTCGTTCTCCCGGTGGGCGGATTCGAAGCCCCCGGGCCCGAACGACACCGTGGGCGTGCCGAAGCGCGTGAAGGTGGCGGCGTCGTGCCAGGAGTCCAGCGCGGAGATGCGCCCCTGCCGCCCGACCGCGGCGGCCGACGCCAGGGCCAGCCGCACGATCTCGTGGTCGAGGGGGACCTCTGCCGGCACCGTCTCCGCGATGAACTCCATCGCCGGCGGGTGCGCGGCGAGCCAGGGGTCGGCCGCGGCTGCGGCCTGGAGGCGGTCCTCGATCTCAGCGCGGACGCCCCTGCCGTAGCCGGCCTCGTCGAGGCGCACCGGCAGGTACTGCGCGTCGCACGTGAGCACGCACGCGTCCGGGTAGGTCACCATCCACTCGCCCGCGTGCATCAGGGTCGGGACGATGTCGGGCGGCGCGAGGAGGGCGTGCCGCCCGTCGGGCCGGGAGCGCCAGTCGTCACGCAGGCGGCGGATGCCCTCAAGCACGACGACGGCCTTCTCGATGGCGTTGACGGCCCCACCCTCGCGCCATCCCGGCTGCGGCATCTCGGCGTGGCCGCTGCGGCCCGGCACGGTGATGCGGACGTTCAACGTGCCGCGGCAGGCGGCCCAGACGTCGAACCCCGTGGGCTCGCCGCAGATGCCCGCATCCGCGGCGACGCCGTGCTCCGCGACGCGGATGCCGCCGGCGCCGCTCGACTCCTCTTCGGTGTTGGTCGCGACGACCACGTCGCCGCGCAGGCGCACGCCCTCGGCGCGCAGGCACTCGAGCACGTGCACGAACGACGCGATGGAGCCCTTCATGTCGTTGCTGCCGCGCCCGTACAGGAGGCCGTCGCGCACGACGGCCGCGAGCGGGTGGCTGTCCCAGCGCTCCAGGTCGCCGTAGGGCACGGCGTCGATGTGACCGTTGAGGAGCAGGGAGCGTCCGCCGCCGGCGCCCGCGAGGCGGGCGGCGAGCTGCGGGCGCCCCTTGAAGTCGAGGTCGTACGGGATGACCGGGGACTGCCCGGCGACGAAGGGTTCGGGCTCCCACACCTCGACCTCCGCGCCGAGCAGGCGGAGCCGCGCGGCGAGGATCGCCTGCAGCGTCGCCTCGTCCCTCGCAGGCTCGCCGGGTTCCCTCGAGGTGGTGTCGCAGGCGATGAGCTCGCCGAGCAGCCCGACCAGCTCGTAGCGTCCGGCCCGCACGCGCTCGAGCACGCGTTCCTCGACCCTGGTCGCCTCGGTCATGCGTTCCCCCTCACCGCTGTGTGCCGCGCTGGTCCGTGTCGTCCAGACCATACACGTCCCGGGCCTGCGCGGGGCTCACGTACCCGTCGCGGACGTCGGAACGGACCTCCTCGCGGGACCGGCGGCGCGGGTCGCCCCAGCCGCCCCCGCCGCTGGAGCGGACGGAGAAGGTGTCGCCGCGGCTCAGCCAGAGGCCGACGCCCTTACCCGCAAGCTCGCGCTCCCCGGGGCTGCCCGGGGCCAGCACCACCGCCGCCCGGGCGCCGGGCGCGCCGCCCTCCGCGCCCCAGGGGCGCGTGTCGTCGCGCGTCTGGTCGGTGTACCAGCCCGACACCTCCGCCGCGTCGGCCAGGATCTCGTAGCGGCGCTCCAGGGCGAGGCCGCCGCGGTGCTCTCCCGCGCCGCCGGAGTCGGGCACGAGCGCCGTGCTCAGCACGCGCAGCGGCGCCTCGACCTCCATGGCCTCGGCCGACATCATGGCGCAGTTGCCCATGTGCGTGTCGACGGCCGACATGCCGTCCGCTTCGGCGTGGCCCCCCATGCCGCCGCCCACGATGTCCGCCGCCATGTAGGTCTCTCCCGTCTGGGGGTGCACGCCGGTCACGTTGAACGTGGGGAAGGACACCGAGCAGCCTGCCGCGCCGCGTTCGGGCAGCGCCAACAGCAGGGCCTGGAGCATGAGGTCGGCGACCTTCTGCTCGGTGAGGTGCCGCACGCTCACCGGCGCCGGGAAGACCGGGTTCAGCAGACAGCCCTCGGGGACGTGGGTGGTGACCGGGCGATAGGCGCCCTCGTTCTGGGGTACGTCCGCGGCGATCATGCAGCGCACCGCGTACCAGACCGACGAGACCGTGGATGCGAGGGGGCAGTTGAGGCTGCCTCGCGTCTGCGGGTCGGTGCCGGAGAAGTCCGCGTGGACGCCGTCTTCAGCGATCGTGACGGTGACCTCGAGGCGCAGCGGCGCGTCGCCGTAGAGGTCGGGGTCCATGAAGCCGACCGCGCGGAACGTGCCGCGGCGCATCCGCCTCAGCCCGTCGCGCACCACGGCCTCGGTGGAGTCCCACATGCCGGCGATGAGCTCCTCCAGGCGGTCGGCGCCGTGCCGCTCGCAGATCTCCGCGAAGCGGCGCTCGCCCGTGCGGCAGGCGGCGATCTGCGCGCGGATGTCCCCGAGAGTCTCCTTGGGGACGCGCACGTTCGCGGCGATGACCTCGAACAGCGCCTCGTCCGGCTCGCCGGCGCGGTACAGCTTGACCGGCGGCAGCAGCAGGCCCTCCTGCCACACC
>CAIXSE010000571.1 GCA_903921965.1 uncultured Thermoleophilia bacterium
CCGCGGCCGCCGCGGCCGCCGCGCCCGCGTACCGGCGGCAGGGCTGCGGCGCGGGCGGTACCATGACGAGCATGCCGCCCGATCCCAGCCGGCGCCGCCGGCTCACCCGCAAGCAGCGCCTCCGCCGCGCGCGCCTGCGCGGCCTGCTCGCGCTGTGCGTGCTCGTCGCCGTCGTCGTGCTCGTCGCGGTCGCCGTCGCACGTCTTACGAGCGGGTCCGAGGCGGCGACGGGGACGCCCGCCGCCGGCGGGAGCTCCGGCTCCGGCGGCCGGTCCGCGCAGGCCGGCGGCTCCTCGGGCGGCTCCACGGCGGAGCCGTCGGCCGCCGCTTCCGCGGCGCCGGTCCGGGTCGTCTCGGGCGGCGACGTCATGACCGACCGCAACGTCAAGTCGTACATCTCGCAGCACGGCCCGGACGCGGTGCTGACCGGCATCGCGCCGCAGATGCAGGCCGGCGACACGGGCTTCGTCAATCTCGAGGGCTCGCTGGCCACGGTCGGCTCGCCCAACACGGCCAAGGACTACACGTTCGAGGGGCCGCCGGCCATGGCCAAGGCGCTCAAGCGGGCCGGCATCGGCGTGGTCACCGTGGCCAACAACCACGCCGTCGACTACGGAACGGCCGCGCTCATGGCCGGCATCAGGACGCTGGAGAAGGCCGGCGTGCTGGTGGCGGGCGGCGGCAAGGACTTCGACGCCGCCCACGCTCCCGCCATCCTCACGACGGCGAGCGGGGCGACCATCGGCTTCCTCGGGTACGACGACGTCATCTGGCCGGGGTTCATGGCCACCTCCACCCGGCCCGGCATCGCGCAGGCCGTCACCGACATGGACCGGGTCGTGAGGGACGTCAAGGGCCTGCGCAAGCGGGTCGACTACGTCGTCGTGGGGTTCCACTGGGGCTTCGAGTACACGCACTACCCCATCGAGCAGCAGACGTCTGAGGCGCACGCCGTCATCGACGCCGGCGCCGACCTGGTGATCGGCCACCACCCGCACGTGCTGCAGGGCTTCGAGACATACAAGGGTGCGCTGATCGCCTACAGCCTCGGCGACCTGGTGTTCGACCACTACAGCGTCGAGACCGGCCAGACGGTGCTGGTGGACGCGGTCATCACCCCGACGGGGGTGAAGGCCACCCTGATCCCGGTCTACGTGTCGAGTAACGGCATCCCCGAGGTGCAGCACGGGTCGTCGGCGCGGACCATCCTGAGTCTGGTGAAGACGTACTCGAAGCCGCTCGACACCTACGTGCGCATCAAGGGGGACGAGGCCACGGTGAAGGCCGGCAAGCCCTGACGGCGGCCGGCACCGGCCGGCTCAGCCGGCCGTCCAGGGTACCGTGGGCGGGCCGCCACGGCCCGGGCGGTCCGCGGAGACGACCGTGGGCCGCACGACCACGGTGCGCGCGGCGAGGTCGCCCAGACGCTGGTTGCGGGGCGTCAACCAGATGACCGCCGCGCCGAGCACGAAGCATACCGGCAGCCAGTCCACGACCATCAGCACGGTGCGCACGAATGTCGCGAGCGGGCCGGGTCGGCGCCCGCTCGTGGTGACGACCCTCAGGCCGAACACCCGCATGCCCACGGTCCTGCCCCAGATCGCCTGCGAGAGCCAGAAGTAGAGCGGCACGGCCACGGTGGCGAGCACCCACAGCGGGTACGCCGTCGGTGTCTGGGGGGTGATCTCGGAGAAGGACCCTGCGCCGATGAGTGCCAGATACCAGACCAGCGCTATGAGCAGCCAGACGACGGACAGAAGGACCGCGTCGACGACCAGCGCCTGGGCGCGCGGCCAGACGCCCTGGCACACGCGCGCGCGGTCGAGGCCGCCGCGGGACGGCGGCGCGCCCGTGCGGGGGTCGGCGCCGCACTCGGTGCAGTGCGGTGCCTGCGGCGAGACGCGCGTGCCGCAGCGGGCGCAGCTGATCGTGTCCACGGGGCCTCCTGTCGGGCCGTAACGCTTCCGGCGAGCCCGAGTGTAGCAGCGCAGGGCTCCCACGCCTGTGGCCGCGCGGCGTAGAATCAGGGCGGCCCGGCGCCGTCGCGGCGACCGCGGGCCGCCCGCCACCCACGTGAGGAGCCCGCCTTGCCGGCACGCACTCGTCCGTCTGCGCACGCACGCGCCGCGTCCCGGCGCGGCCGCGCGGCGGCCCCGGCCGCCGTCCTCTGCCGCAAGAGGGCGTGCGGCCGATGAGGCGTGCCGGCGTCGCCGGCGAGGGTATGAGCCGCGCCCTCGTGCTGCTGTTCGCCGTGGCCACCGGCCAGGCTGTCGCCGGCAACTACCTGGCCCAGCCGCTCCTGGACGTCATCAGCCACCAGTTCCACATCTCCAGCGGCGTGGCCGGGCTCATCGTCACGTCCGCCCAGGTCGGCTACGCCCTCGGGCTCATCTTCATGCTGCCGCTCGGCGACCTGCTGGAGCGGCGGCGGCTCATCACGGTCCTGGCGGCGGTCACGGCGGCGGGCCTGGCGGCGGCCGCCTTTTCACCCAACGTCGCCGTCTTCATGGCCGCCGTGGGCATCGTCGGCTTCACCTCGGTCATGGCGCAGATCCTGGTGCCGTTCGCGGCTACGCTGGCGGAGCCCGCGGTGCGCGGCCGCGTGGTCGGCACCATCATGAGCGGGCTCATGCTCGGCATCCTGCTGGCGCGCACCGCCTCCGGCCTCATCGCGCAGGTCACCGGCTGGCGCGGCGTGTACCTCGTCTTCGCCGTGCTCATGGTCGCGCAGCTGTTCGCCATGCGCGCGGTGCTGCCCACCTACACCGCAGACCTGAAGCTCCGCTACGCCGGCCTGATGGCGTCCGTCTTCAGGATCGCCCGCGAGGAGCCCGTCCTGCGCCTGCGGGCCGTGTTCGGCATCGTCTCCTTCTCGACGTTCAGCATCCTGTGGACGGTGCTGGCCTTCCAGCTCTCGGGCCCGCCGTACGACTACAGCGAGGGCGTGATCGGCCTGTTCGGGCTCGTGGGAGCCGCCGGCGCGGCCACCGCCAGCGTGGTCGGCCGCTTCACCGACAGGGGGTGGGCGCGGGCGCTGACCGGGATCTCGACGCTCCTGCTGCTCGCCGGCTACGCACTCTTGTGGCGCGGCGCCGTCTCGCTGCCCGCGCTGCTCGCCGGCATCCTGCTCATGGACATCGGGTCGAGCGGCCTGCACCTGAGCAACCAGAGCGAGATCTTCCGCATCCGGCCCGAGGCGCGCAGCCGCGTCAACGCCTTCTACATGACGACGTGCTTCGTGGGCGCGGCCGGCGGCTCGGCCGTGGCCGCCTTCGTCTACGAGCGCTGGGCCTGGGACGGCGTCTGCGTGCTGGGCGCGGCCGTCTCGCTGTTCGGGCTGGTGCTGTGGGCCTTCGGCCCGCGCCACTCCGCCGCCGCCCAGGAGGCCGCCGAGCGGTAGGCCGGCGCCCCCACGGCCGGCGCCGTCCCAGGGTCGGCGCGATCCCCCGCCGGCGCACCGTGCCCCGGCTGGAGGCATGATCGCGGCGGCGGTTTCAGCCGGGCGTACGCTTGGAGGTACGGGCAAGTGAAGGCGCGATGAGGAACACGTCGCCGCGCGGGATCGTCGGTCGCGCAGGGGTCGTCGGCTGGCGCACCAGACCCTGTCGTACGCCGGAGGGGAGCGCTCGTCAGGCCGACGGCCGCGGGGGTTCAGCCGGACGCGCCGCCGCCCGATGCGGCCGCGCCCGGTCCTTCCTCCCGGGGCACCCGCCGCACCACCAGCAGGTACAGTGGCAGCGCCGCGACGCACGACACCGCGATCACCAGGCCCATCGAGGGGCCGCTCACCTGCCCGCCGATCCCGACCAGCGGCGTCGCCAGCGCTCCCAGCCCGGTGCGCAGGGTCCCGTTGTACGCGGAGGCGGACCCGGCGATGCCGGGGTGACGGGTGAGGGCGAGCGCCGTGCTGTCGGGCCACACGACGCCGAACGCGGCGACGGTGACGAAGAGCGGCACGACC
>CAIXSE010000572.1 GCA_903921965.1 uncultured Thermoleophilia bacterium
AGGGCGAGAAGACCTTCCGCATGCTCGACGACAGCACCCCGGCCCTCATCAGGGACACCGGCAAGTGCATCGCCTGCCGCCGCTGCGTGACGGTGTGCAACGAGGTCCAGGAAGTGGGTGGCCTGTTCGCCCAGGGCCGCGGCTTCGCCACGCTCATCGGCCCGGCCTTCGCGCAGAACCTCAGCGACGTGGTCTGCGTGCAGTGCGGACAGTGCGCCGCCGTGTGCCCGGTCGGCGCCATCCAGGAGCGCAACCAGATCGAGGCGGTCTGGGACGCTCTCGACGACCCCACCAAGACGGTCATCGTGCAGACGGCGCCGGCCATCCGCGCCGCCCTCGGCGAGTGCTTCGAGTACCCGCCGGGCACCCTCGTGACCGGCAAGATGGTGACGGCCCTCAAGCGCATGGGCTTCGACGCCGTGTTCGACACCGACTTCACCGCCGACCTCACCATCATGGAGGAGGGCACCGAGCTGCTCGTGCGCCTCAAGAAGGCGCTCGTCGACGGCGAAGAAGTGGCCCTGCCGCAGTTCTCCAGCTGCTCCCCGGGCTGGATCAACTACATGGAGCACTTCAACCCCGACATGCTCGACTGCCTGAGCTCCTGCAAGAGTCCGCAGCAGATGTTCGGCGCCCTGGCGAAGACGTACTACGCCGAGAAGATCGGCGTGCGGCCGGAGGACATGGTCGTCGTCTCCATCATGCCGTGCACGGCCAAGAAGTACGAGGCGGCGCGGCCCGAGATGAACGACAGCGGCGTGCGCGACGTGGACATCGTGCTCACCACGCGCGAGCTCGGCGCCATGATCAAGCAGGCCGGCATCGACTTCCGCAGCCTGCCCGACGGGCAGATGGACGCGCCGCTGGGCATGAGCACCGGCGCCGCCGACATCTTCGCCAACACCGGCGGCGTCATGGAGGCGGCCCTGCGCACGGCGTGGGCGATCGTCACCGACAGCAAGCCCTTCCCGTTCGCCGACCTGCACGTCAGGCCCATCCAGGGTCTGGAGGGCGTCAAGGCCGCGACCATCAGGATCGACGGCGCCGTGGGCGACTGGGCGTTCCTCGAAGGCGCCGACCTCAAGGTCGCCGTGGCCCACGGTCTGGGCAACGCGCAGAAGGTCATCGACCAGGTGAAGAGCGGCGAGGCCGAGTACCACTTCGTCGAGGTCATGACCTGCCCGGGCGGCTGCATCGGCGGCGGCGGGCAGCCGCGCTTCACCACCAACGAGGTGCGCCAGAAGCGCATCGAGGCCATCTACCGCGAGGATGAGGGCCGCGAGGTGCGCCAGTCGCACGAGAACGCCGCCGTCTGCCAGCTCTACGAGGAGTACCTCGGGGCGCCGTGCGGCGAGATCTCACACCACCTCCTGCACACCCACTACTTCGAGCACGACCGCGTCTGAGACGCGGCCCGCGAAGGTGCCGGCCGGCCCCCGACGGGGGGCCGGCCGGGCCACCGGCGGGGCGGGGTGTCCCTGAGCGCCCCGCCCCGCCACCCCCGCCTCCGGCGGGGGCCGAGAAAGGTGACCGGCTATACTGGGAACGAGCGCATGAGCGATGGACAGGCCCTCATACTGATCGTCGACGACGACTACGACTTCCTCGAGATGAACCGCTTCATCCTCGAGCGGGCCGGCTACAGGGTCGTCACCGCCACCAAC
>CAIXSE010000573.1 GCA_903921965.1 uncultured Thermoleophilia bacterium
ACGCCTTCCACCTCGGGTGGGCGGGCTGGGACGCCGTCGCCCTCGTGCTGCTGCTCACCAACCTCATCGGGATCCTGCCGCTCACGCCCGGCAACGTCGGCACGTTCCAGCTCGCCGCCACCGCGGCGCTCGCCGCGAACGCCGTGCCGGCCGGCCCGGCCCTCGCGTTCGCCCTCGGCCTGCAGGGTCTGCAGCTCCTGGTCGGGGTGGCCGCGGGCTTCGCCTCGCTCAGCCTGCAGGGGATGCGCTTCGGCGACCTGGCCGTGAAGACGCGGCACGCCGCGGAGCTCGTGCGGCAGGGCGCGGCGTCGTCGGGTGCGCCCGCTCCGGCGCCCGTCGTCGCGACCGTGCGCGCGCGTCCCGACGTCTGAGGCGGACGCTCCGGTCGGTCCCCGGCGGCGGGCTCCCGCGCCGGCGGCTCGCCCCGGCGTCAGCAGCCGGCGAAGTTGCAGACGGGGATCTTCGCGCAGGTCTCGCAGGGCGCCTGAGCCCCGCGGCGCGCGTCAGCCGTCTCGGTAGCGGCCTCGGCGGGCACCGCCCCCACGGCGACGGCGAAGGTGATCGAGGTCACCGGGCGCACGATCCCGTACTTGTCGAGGTGCAGCTCGCCGTCCTTCGCCTCACCGGTGTCGCCGTCCGGGCGCAGAAGGGCGAAGATCTGCTGCTGCGCCTTGTCGTTGGGCCACAGGGAAGAGCCCGGCCAGCACAGCACACCGCGCTCGCCGGCCTCGCTGGCCGCCAGCGAGATGCTCCGGCACGCCTGCACCGCGAGGTCTTCGACCGCCGCGGCGCCGGTGCCCTGCATGCCCAGCGCGAGCAGGGGGTCGCCCTGGTTCTCGGCGACGTCGACGGCGTGGTCGAGCAGGTCGTCGCCGACGGTGGCGCCGACCAGGACCAGGCGCTCGGCGCCGGCGAGCCGGGCGGCGAGGCCTTCGCCGCACGGGAACACGCCGCCCTCGAGCGCGAGCCCGTCGGGCTCGTGCCGCAGCACCCGGTACTCGCGCGTGACGACCCGAGGCCTTAGGTAGCCGCGGCCCTGCGCCATCGCGTCCTCCGCGGCCTGCACCACACGCGGCGAACGGACTTTCACTGGTTCGGGGTCCATCCCCTGGCCGCGCAGCACGTCGTCCAGGCGCAGGTCGATGGTCCAGCCGGTCTCGTCGTGGGTCATGTCCACACTCCCGCTCCGGCCGCCGCGGGGCGGCGCCGTTCCGTGACTGACGTGCTTGCGTGATTCCCGCCGTCCGCCGCGGGCTCACGCCCTCACGGTGGATTCCGAAGTGTACCCGCTGCGCCGGCCGGCCGCAGCTACGCCCTTGTGGGCGGCTCGGGCGCGTCCTCCGGATCGGGTCCGGACGCCTCGTCGTCGACGTCGCCGTAGTCGTCGATCCAGCGCATCGGGTCCTCGCCGACGCTCGTGAGGTACTGGATGACGGCGTGGTCGATGGTTGAGTAGAAGTTCTCTCTGCCGATCTGCTGCTCCAGGCCGTAGCGGCGCAGGCGGTCGCGCACCGGGCCCTTGAACTCGGCGAAGCCGACGGTCGCGCCGACGGCCTCGAGGTCCTGGAGGAGGTCCTTGAGCGCATCCACGCCCGTGGTGTCGATGTCGGTGATGGGCTCGCCGCTGATGATCACCCGGTGCACGGGCGCGCCGCGCTCCGCAACGTGCCTCTTGACCTCGCGGGCGAAGAACTCGGCGTTGGCGAAGAACAGCGGGGCGTCGAAGCGGTAGATGACCACGCCGGGCACCTGGCTGGCTTCGGGGTGGCGGTCGACGTCGTGGTAGCCGTGGCGGCCGTGGACGCGGCCGAGGGTCGCGTCGTACGGCCGCCACAGCCTGTACATGAAGGCCAGGACCGACAGCACGATGGCGATGACGATGCCCTGCAGCACCCCGACCAGGGCGACGCCGGCGAGCGCCGCGAGGCAGAGCACGAGTTCGGTGCGGCGCACCTTCCAGAGCCAGCGCATGGCGGGGAGGTCGAACAGCGAGGTGCCGGCGACGATGACGATGGCCGCCAGCGAGGCCTGGGGCAGGTCCGCGGTGAGCTTGCCGCCGAACAGCAGGAGCACCACGATGGCCACCGCCCCGACCACGCCGACGAGCTGGCTGCGGCCGCCGGCGGCCTCGGCCACGGCGGTGCGCGAGCTGCTGGCGCTCACGGGGAAGCCCTGGAAGAAGCCGGCGGCGATGTTGGCCGCGCCGAGGGCGACGATCTCCTGGTTGGGGTCGACCTCCTGGTCGTACTTGAGGGCGAAGGTCCGCGAGAGCGCCGAGGTGTCGGCGAGCGTGATGAACGCCATGCCTAGCGCCGCGATGAAGAGGTCGTCGAGGCCGCCGGGCGGGAACGACGGGAGGGCCGGTGTGGGGAACCCGCTCGGCACCGGCCCGACCACCGACACGCCGTACGCCGTGAGCCCGAACACGGCGACGGCCAGGGTGCCGCCCACGAAGGCGAACAGCACCGCCGGCACCCTGGGCTTCCAGAAGCGGAAGGCGAAGAGCATGACGAGACAGGCGGCGCCGATCGCGAACGCGTACCAGTTGGCCTTGCCGGCGGCCAGGCCCTGGACGAACTCCACGAGCTTGCCGAGCGTACCCTCGGCCTCGACGCTGAAGCCGAAGAGCTTGGGCAGCTGGCTGACGACCACGACGATCGCGATGCCGTTGAGGTAGCCCACGCGGAGCGGCTTGGAGAGGAACTCGGTGACGATGCCGAGCCGGGCGAAGCCGGCCACGAGGCAGATCAGGCCCATGAGGATGGCCATGGCAGACGCCAGGGCGACCGCCGTGGCGGGGTCGCCGTTCGCGCCGGCGAGCGGCAGG
>CAIXSE010000574.1 GCA_903921965.1 uncultured Thermoleophilia bacterium
GCATCCGAGGTCACCGCGTTGGACAGGTCGCCCTGGGGCGCGAGGGGCCGCGCCGGGCGGTCGCCGCCGGCGAAGTCGGGCACGGCGACCGTCGCCGCGCCGCTCAGGTCGCAGCTCGCGGCGACGCGGAAGTCGCCGCCGGCCGGGTCCACCAGCACCGGCTGCACCGTGTGGATCGCGTTCTGCGCGAGCACGAGGGCCGCTGTGCACGTGGGATTCCCGGGCTGGCCGCCCTCACCGTCGCCGCCGATCCCCAAGGGGAGGTCCACCGGCCCGTTCCAGATCAGGTTGCCGCGGATCACGACGTTGTCGTCGGCCCGCGCGGGAGTCGGGATGTTGGAGCCGGGCGCGGTCGCCAGCGTGCCGGGCAGGGCGAACTGCGTCCACTGGCTCTGGTAGCCGGGCGGGTTGTACAGCAGGTTGTCGAAGACGAACACGTTGCGGTTGGGGATGGGCTGCGCGCCGGCGTCCCCCGGCGTGGCCGTGCCCCAGCCGCCCTCGGCCAGCAGCGCCGCGCAACGGACGGTGTCGCCGCCGCACGAGCGCGACCCCTGCACGAGCTCGATCGCGTGGCTGCGCCGGCCCACCCGATAAAGCGTGTTCCACGCCAGCAGGACGTTGTAGGAGCCGTTGACGCCCATCCCGGCGCCCTCGGTGTCGTGGACCACGTTGTTCACGAACTTGATGTCCGTGGCCTCGTAGTGGATCCACGGCGACACCATGAACTCGAAGCCGGTGCCCTGCCCGGCGGTGAAGCCGCCGTTGAAGCAGTCGTAGATCTCGTTGCCGGCGATGGTGAAGTAGGCCGACCCGCCCTTCAGGTAGATGCCCCAGTCGCCGGCGCGGTGGATCTTGTTGCGGACGATGGAGCCGTACTGGACGGCGACGAAGTCCACGGCCGGGTTCCAGGCCCCGGAGACGTCGCTGTCCTGGATCGTGAGGTAGCTGCACTGGTTCGCCTTCACCGTCTCCTGAGGTGTGGTGTACGCCTCGCGGTCGCCGAGGCCACGGACGGTGCAGCGGTCGATGAGCACGTGGTCGCAGGCCTCGAAGTGGAGGGTGTTGCCGCCGCCGGACTCCGGGGTACCGCCGCTCTCGACGGTGAGCCCGGAGAGCTGGAGGTAGGAGCAGCCGTGGATGTTGAGGGCCGGCAGCGTGACCGTGCCCGGCCCGTCCGCGGCCGTGAGCACGAGCGCGGCCGCCGCCGTGCCGTGGCGGTCGTCCATCCAGCCCGGCACGATGTCCTCGGAATAGGTGCCGGGCACCAGCTTGATCGTGTACGGCACTGCGAGCGCGGCGCCGGAGGGCACCCGGCCCCACGCCGCGGTCAGCGTGCGCAGCGCTGCGGTCCGCGCGGTGCCGGCGGCCGCGTCGCTCCCGGCGACGGGGTCGACCCACAGGACGACGGGCGTCACGGACGCCGTCACCGTCAGCGTCCCCGGGCTGTACGCGTAGCGGCCCCAGTCGCCGCTGCCCACGACGGCCCGGTAGCCGACGCGCACGGAGTAGGGGCCGCCGGCGGGCACGCTCAGGGTGACGCTCGTCTCGTACGAGGTCGTGGC
>CAIXSE010000575.1 GCA_903921965.1 uncultured Thermoleophilia bacterium
CGCCGACCGCGACGCCTCAGGCGCCGGCCCGGCCGGGCAGCGCCCGGAGCGGCCGGTGCCGCCACCGGAAGTCCCCGGCGGGACGCCCGAGGCGGCCACGCCGGCGGTCGCGGCGCCGCTCGGCGTGCCCCCGTCCGGCACGGGTGCCGCCGATCAGGCGCCCCTCCCGCCGCCGGCGCCGTCACCCGCGGCCCCGCACTGTACGGCGCCGCCTCCGCCACCGCCGGCGGGCACCGGCCCGCCCTGGACCGGGCCTGCCTCACCCGGGCCGCTCCCGCCGGACCCGGACGACCCGCGGACGCCCGAGACGCGCGGCCCGCTGCGCCGCAGGGCGGCCTGGGGCTGGGGCTACGGGCTGGCCGGGCTGGCCGTCGGCTTCGGGCCGGAGGTGCTCCTCTACGCGGCGTCTCTCGGCGTCGCCGCCTCGAGCTCGGCCGGAGCGAAGGTCACAAGCGGTTCGGCGATAGCCCTCGTCGTCGTCTCGCTGGTCGTCTACGGCTGGCAGACCGCGGCCGCCTGGTTCTTCTCGGTGCGGATCGCCGGGCGCAGGCTGTCGGCGTGGGGGTTCCGTCTGCCCACGCGGGCCTACTTCTGGACCATCCCCCTGGCGCTCGCCTTCGTGTACGTCGTGAGCTTCTACTACGACTACAAGGTGCGCCCCAAGCCGCAGGACATCATCGGCGAGTTCCCGCACAGCGGCCTCGGCATCGCGCTGTTCGTCATCCTCGCCGTGATCATGGCGCCGCTCTTCGAGGAGGTCTTCTTCCGCGGCTTCCTCTTCCGCGCCTTCGCTTCGTCGTGGGGCTGGGTGCCCGGCGCCATCGTCTCCGCGAGCGTGTTCGGCATCGCCCACGCCCAGATCGACGTCTTCGTCCCGCTGTTCGCCCTCGGCCTGATGCTCGCGTGGGTCTACAAGCGCACCGGGTCGCTGTGGACGAGCATCTCGCTGCACGCGCTGTTCAACGGGATCTCGGTGGTGGCGTGGGCCCTCACCGGCTGACGCCGGTACGGCCGCAACCTCAGCCCAGCAGGGTCGGCTTGCGCAGTTCCCGGCAGCGACAGTCGTCGTCGTGCGGGAGCGCGGCGAGCGCCCTGAGCAGGATGCGGCCCATGAGACCGGCGTCGTCGCGGAACATGGTGGCGAGCACCTCGTGCTCCCACTCCCGCACGACGCCCTCCCCGTAGTTGACGACGAGGTAGATGCCTGCGTAGCAGGCGCCGATGTCGCGGGCCAGCCACACCTCCGGGCAGAAGCTCTGACCGACGACGTCGCCGAGCGTCTGCAGGTGCCTGATCTCGGCCGGCGATTCGAACCGCGGCCCCTCCGTGACGACGTACGTGCCGCGGGTGAAGAGGCGGCGCGACGGCGCCAGCTCGCGCGCCGCCTCGAGCAGGGCCTCGCGACCGGTCTCGCAGACAGGGTCGCGCATGATCAGCAGGTGGCCGCCGGCGACGACCCCGTAGCGGTCGCGGTCGGTGGTCTGGTCGACGAAGTCGTCGACCACGATGAGGTCGCCGGGATCCAGCAGGTGGTTGAGGCTGCCGACGCCGGCGTCGGAGAGGATGCGCCTGACGCCGGCCCGGTGCAGGACGCTGAAGACCTGACGCGACGCGCGTCCGCGAGAGACTCCGCGGCGCCAGCCGTGCATGCGCACGTGGAGAGCGCGACGCCCGCCGACCTCGAGCAGCGCGAAGGGCGGACTCTCACCCCACGGCGTCTCGAACACCAGGCCGTCGTCGACGAGACGGGCGTCGGGATGCAGGCCGCCCGGGAGCTCCGCGGCCAGCGAACCGGAACCGCCGATGAGGGCGAGCGCCGCCTCGGGGACCTGTACGGCCACCGTCAGTACCCCGCCAGCTCGGGCGTGACGCGAAGGGTCATGAGCTGCACGTGGTCGCCCGTGTCCGACGTGTAGCGGCTGAGCGCCTGGTCGAGCTGGGGCGGAAGACCACGGACCTCGCCGAGCACGGTCTCGCCGCGGCCCACCACGTCGCCCAGGGCGACCTGGGGCCGGACGATGTGCGTCACGACGAGCAGCAGCGACGGGTCTCGCGCCAGCTGGATGTCGATCTCGACGTCGGCGTAGCGGCCCAGGATGCGGTACTGCTTGATGCCCGTCACCTTGCCGTCGACGGGGCTGACCACCGTCGCGCCGGGCACCGCCCCGATGTCGAGCCCGGACGTGGTCGGCGACGTCTGCGTCCCGGTCCCGTCCATGAGGTAGTACTGCACGGCCCCTCCGCCGCCGAAGACGTCGGCGACCGCTTGCCCCAGGCCTCCGCCGCTCAGCCGCTCCCCCGCCGGCGAGAACGGTACGGTGCCCTCGTAGTCGACCGGATGATACGCGACGGCGGTGGTCATGTCGCGAGCCACCGGCAACACCACGTCGACCCCCTCGACGCTGGCCACGACGACCTGGCCGGCGTCTCCGGCGCTCGGGTCGGCCGCGGGCAGGCCCGCACTCTGAGGGACCTTGCCCGGAGTCTGGCCGGGGATGGCGTACGCGGCCCACACCGCAAGCACGACGAGGGTGACGGCGGCGGCCAGCGCGACGAGGCGCCGGCGCAAGATCTGGTTCCGGCGGCGGGACGGACCGGCCCGCCGGCGGCCTTCCGGACCGGTGCTCATGACTCCAGCAACGTACACGCGCCGCCCGGCAGCCGCAAGCCGAAGAGCCGGGACGGACCCGCCGCGAGCCTGGAGACAGCTGTTGCCACGTCTGGCGATGGATGCGCCGAACGAATCGCTCAACCTTCTGGCGGTCCCGCCGATACCGCAACTAGACGGATATCCCAGATGGAGCGTTCGTCTAGTAAGTCAACACCACTGCTGGGCTCGGAGGTGAGCCATGAAGTCTCGTCGAGGCACGCTCGCGCTGCTGGTAGCGCTCGCAGCCCTCCTCCTTGCGGCACTCGCCGCCCCCGCCCTCGGAGCCACGCAGCTCAATCCGTACGAGCAGCAACTGGTCAAGTACGTGAACCAGGCGCGTGCCGAGCAGGGCCTCCCCAAGCTGAAGGTACACGCGGCCCTCGTCGGCGCCGCCCGCGCCCACGCCGCAGACATGGGCGCCCAGAAGTACTTCGCGCACGACTCTCTGGACGGCTCCTCGTTCGCCGACCGCATGATCGCCGCCGGGTACAGCCGCGAGGGGTACAGCAGCTGGCGGGCCGGCGAGAACATCGCCTGGGGCTCCGGCCTCTACTCCGCCCCCTCGCTCATCGTCGCGCAGTGGATGGACTCCCCCGCACACCGTGCCGTCATCCTCACCAAGTCGTTCAAGGAGATCGGCGTCGGTGCGGTCAGCACCGAAGGCTACGGCTCGGTCGACGGGCTCGTGTGGTTCTTCACCATCGACCTGGGGGGCCGCTCCAAGTAAGCGGCGCTGCAGCCCGACCTCCCGAAGGGGCGCTCCGGCGCCCCTTCTTGCGTACGGGCACGGGCGGCAGCTCCGCGCCGCCTGTGCGGCCCGCGGCGCGGCGCGTCACCGCCGCCGTCCGGGCGGTCGAGTAGGATGGCCGCGTGAGCTCGGAGCGCGACACGCAGGGAGGCACGGCGCAGGTCCGGCGCCGCCTCGACGCCCTGTTCCGCGAAGGCGGCCACGAGCAGGTGGCGGCCGTCGCCCACGAGGCGGCGCGCGCCGGGCGCGCGGCCGCACTCCCCGAGCGCCTGCCCGCCGCGCTGCGCGAAGCGCTCGCCGCCGGCGGCGTCGGCGAACTCTACGGCCACCAGCGCGCCGCTTTCGACCTCCTCGCCGGCGGCCACAACGTCGTGGTCAGCACCGGTACGGCGAGCGGCAAGAGCCTCTGCTACCAGCTCGCCGTCCTGGAGGCGTACGCGCACGACCCGCAGAGCCGCGCGCTGCTGCTCTTCCCCACCAAGGCGCTCGCGCAGGACCAGGCGCGCAAACTGGCGGCCCTGCGCCTCGACCGCGCACCTGCGGGGGCCGGCCTGCGGCCGGCGGTGCCGGCGATCTACGACGGCGACACGCCCACGGACGTGCGCGCCGGGATCCGGCGCACCGCCACCATCCTGTTGAGCAACCCGGACATGCTCCACCTGGGCATCCTGCCCGGCCACGAGCGCTGGGCCGAGTTCCTCCACCACCTGCGCTTCGTCGTCCTGGACGAGGCCCACGTATACCGAGGCGTCTTCGGCAGCCACGTCGCCCAGGTCGTCCGCCGCCTCCGCCGCCTGTGTGCCCACTACGGAGGCGACCCGCTCTTCGTGCTCACCTCCGCCACCATCGCCGAGCCGCAGGCGTTCGCGGAGCGGCTCGTCGGCCTGCCGTTCGTGGCCGTGGACGAGGACCAGGCACCGCGGCCGGAGCGCACGATCGTCTTCTGGAACCCCCCGCTGGAGGACCCGGCCGCCGGCACGCGCCGCAGTGCGCTCGCCGAGGCCGGCTACGTGACCGCCGAGAGCGTGCTCGCCGGCGCCCGCGTCATCGCGTTCGCGCCCACGCGCAAGGCGGCGGAACTCGTCTACGGGCACGTCCGCCGCCGTCTCGACGACCGCGATCCCGGTGGCGCCGCGGACCGCGTGCAGCCCTACCGTGCCGGCTACACGCCGCAACAGCGCCGCGACATCGAGCGCCGCCTTTTCGCGCACGAGCTCGACGCCGTGGTGGCGACCCAGGCTCTCGAGCTGGGCATCGACGTGGGCAGCCTGGACGTCTCGCTGGTCACCGGGTTCCCCGGTACCGTGACCAGCCTGCGCCAGCGCTGGGGCAGGGCCGGCCGCAGGGGGCACGGCTGGGCCGTGCTCGTGGCCGGCCAGGACGCCCTCGACCAGTACTTCATGCGCGAGCCGGAGCTGCTGCTCTCGCGCCGCGTCGAAGAGGCGATCATCGACCTCCACAACCCGCAGATCTCGGCGCGCCACCTGGAGGCGGCCGCCTACGAGCTGCCGCTCACGCCGGCGGACGAGACCTGGTACGGGGAGCAGGGCATGTTCCAGGCGCAACGCCTCGCCGATGCCGGCCGCCTGCGCCGCCGGGCGGACGGGCTCGTGTGGAGCCTGCCGCACTCCCCCACGGCCGAGACCAGTCTGCGCACCGCCGGCAACGATATGTTCGTCATCGTGGAGCGGCGGAGCGGGGAGCTCATCGGCACCGTGGAGCGCGAGCGCGTGTTCCGCTTCTCCCACCCGGGAGCGGTCTACCTGCACCTCGGGCGCACCTACCTGGTCACCCACCTCGACCTCGACGGGCGCACCGTCCTGGTCGAGGACTTCGACGGCACCTACTACACGCAGGCCAAAGTCGACAAGAACGTGCTCGTGGCCGGGCAGAGCGACCTGCGCGCCCTGCCCGGGGCGCCGCTGTTCTTCGGGGAGATCCAGGTCACCGAACAGGTCATCGCCTACCAGAGGCGCGACCTCACCGACCAGCACGTCATCGACACCACGAGCCTCGACCTGCCCGAGCAGACGTTCACGACGCAGGCGTTCTGGATCGCGGTGCCGGCGGCGTCGCTCGACGCCGCCCTGGGCCCGCTCGCCGGGCCCGGCGGCGCGCCGGAGCCGGGCGACGCGACCCCGGCCGGGCCCGACGCCGTCGCGCCCGGAGCGCTGCACGCCGCCGAGCACGCCCTCATCGCACTCCTGCCGCTGTACGCCATGTGCGACCGCTGGGACATCGGCGGCCTCAGCACCCCGTGGCACTGGCAGACCGACACGGCCAGCATCTTCGTCTACGACGGGTACCCCGGCGGTATCGGGCTATCGAAGCGCGGGTACGAGGCCTTCGAGGGCCTCGCGTCCGACGCGGCGACGCTGGTCGCGCGCTGCCCCTGCCGGAGCGGGTGCCCGAGCTGCGTGCAGAGCCCGAAGTGCGGCAACCTCAACGAGCCGCTCCACAAGGCCGGCGCGGTCGCGCTGCTGCGGACGGTGCTGGGACAGCCGCCGCACCGCTCCTGAGCGGGCTGCCCGGGGGCCGTCAGGCCGGCCCGCGTCCCACCACCACGTCCTCGCCGAGCAGCTGCGTGGCGCGCAGGCCGAGGTAGAGTTCGACGATGTCGTCGGGGTCCTGCAGGTCCACGCCGAGCAGCGTCTCGATGCGGCGCAGGCGCTTCTGCA
>CAIXSE010000576.1 GCA_903921965.1 uncultured Thermoleophilia bacterium
CGTGAACCCCGTGCTCGACGAGTTCTCGGAAGAGACCGAGGAGGCCGACGAGGGCTGCCTCAGCGTGCCCGGCCTGCGCATGCCGGTCACCAGGCCGGTCAGCCTGCGGGTGCGCGCCTTCGACGGCGACGGCGAGCCGCTCGACTACCGCGCCGAGGGCTTCGAGGCGCGCGTCATCCAGCACGAGTACGACCACCTCGAAGGCGTCCTGATCGTCGACCGCACCACGCGCGCCGCCCGCGCGGCCGTCATGCGCGCGCTGCGCGAGCGCGACGACGCGGGCGTCTCCTGCCTCGGCGGCGGGAGCCTCTGAGTGTCACGCCGCCGGTGAGCGCGCCGCGCTTCGCCTTCGCGGGCACGGCGCCGTTCGCCGAGCTCGTGCTCGGGCACCTGCTCGAGGCCGGGCGCGTGCCCGTGGTCGTCCTCACGAACCCCGACCGTCCGCGCGGCCGGCACGGCACGCCGCAGCCGCCGCGCATCAAGGTCGTCGCCGAGGAGCGCGGCATCCCCGTGTTCCAGCCCGTCCGCGTCTCGGAACCCGACGCGGTGACCGGGCTGCTCGGGCACGGACCCGACGTGCTCGCCGTGTGCGCCTACGGGCAGATCGTCGGACGACCGCTGCTCGACGCGCTCCCCGTCATCGTCACGCACCCCTCGCTGGTGCCGCACTGGCGCGGCGCCGCTCCGGTGGAGCGCGCCCTCATGGCCGGCGAGACCGAGCTCGGGGTGACGACGCTGCAGATGAGCGAGGGGGTCGACGAGGGGCCGGTCGGCGACACGCGGCACGTGCACGTGCCGGCCGACGCCGACGCCGGCGCCGCCTACGAGCTTCTGGCCGGGCCGGCCGCCGAAGGGCTGGCGGCCGTGCTCGACGCGATCGCGGCCGGTACCGTGCGGTGGGAGGAGCAGCGCGGCGGGGCGACGTACGCGGCCAAGATCGGCGCGGACGACAAGGTCGTCGACTGGAGCCGGCCCGCCGCCGAGATCGTCAACCAGATACGCGCGCTGTCGCCGCACCTCGGCGCCGTGACGGAGCTGCTCGGCAAGCGCACGTTCGTGTGGCGCGCGTCGGTGGGCGAGGGCCTCCGGCCCGCGCCCGGGCCCGCGCGCCTCACGCTGCCGGCCGGCGACGGCTGGGTCGAGGTGCTCGAGCTGCAGCAGGAGGGGCGCGCGCGACTGAGTGCCGCGGAGTTCCTGCGCGGCGCCGGGCGCGCGCTGGCCGGCAGCTGAGGTGCGAGCGGCAGTGACCCATCCGTGCGCACCGCGACCGGCCGGGGACTCGGCATGGCCGTGAGCCCAGCACGCGCCGCGGCTCTCGCGGTGCTGCTCCGGCTGCGTGCCGAGGGCGACCGTGTGGACGAGTCCCTGGCGTCGCTGCCCGAGCTCGACCCGCTCGGCGACCGCGACCGGGCGCTCGCCAACGAGCTCGTCGTGGGCACCGTCAAGCGTCGCGCGAGCCTCGACGCGGTGCTCGCGGCCTTCGCCAGCGCCCCGCTCTCGCGCACCGACGGCCGCGTGCTCGAGGTCCTGCGGCTGGCGGCCTTCCAGCTGCTCTTCCTCGACCGCGTACCCGCATACGCGGTCGTGGACGACGCGGTCGCGCAGGCCCGGGCGATGGGCAAGCGCACGCAGGGGTTCGTCAACGCGGTGCTCCGGCACGTGGCCGATGAGGGGCGCGCGCGGCTGGCCGCCCTCTCCGAGGGCGGCTCGACGCGCGCCTGGACGGTCCGCCACTCCTGCCCGGAGTGGCTGGTGCGGCTGCTGCGCGCGGAGTTGGGCGACGCCGCGGCCGAGAAGTTCCTGGCCGCGGCCGCCGAGCCGCCTGAGCGCTGCCTGCGCGTCAACACGCTGCGCGGCGAGCAGGCGGCGGCGCGGCAGGCGCTGGCCGCCGCCGGCTACGAGACCGCCGGCGTCCCCGGCCTCCCGGAGGCGCTGCTGTACGACGGCCCGCCGCTCGAGCGCTCGGCGCCTTTCCGCGACGGTCTCGTGACGGCGCAGTCGCGCGGGTCGCAGGTCGCGGGCCTGGTCGCGGCCACGGCGGTGCCTGCCGGCGGCGTGTTCCTCGACCTGTGCGCCGCGCCCGGCACCAAGACGGCGCAGCTGGCCGCGGCGCTGCCGCACGCGCGCCTCACGGCCGTCGACGTCGACGAGGCGCGCCTCGAGCGCATGTGCGCCAACCTGGCGCGTCTCGGGGCCGACGCCGTCGAGGTGCTCGCCGCCGACGTGCTCGAGCTCCCCGAGTCCTTCGCCGGCGCCTTCGACGCCGTGCTGCTCGATGCCCCCTGCAGCGGGCTCGGCACGCTGGCCTCGCGCGCCGACCTGCGCTGGCGGCGGCGCGAGGCCGACGTCGCGCGCCTCGCGCAGCTCCAGCGCCGCCTGATCCGCCGGGCGGCCGCCTGCGTGCGGCCCGGCGGCCTGCTCACCTACGCCGTCTGCACGCTGCCCCGCGCCGAGACCGTCGAGGTCGTGGACGCCCTCCTGGCGGAGGGCGGCTGGGCTCTCGAGGACCTCGGCGCAGCCTGGCCTGCGCTCCGTCACCCGGATGCGGGCGGCTGCCTGCTCGTCCTGCCGCCCGGCGACGGCGCCGCCGGCTTCTTCGTGGCCCGGATGCGGCGCGAGGCCGCGCGATAGAATAGCGGCGCGCCGCGACAGAGCGGCGCGCGAGCCCCGGAGGGAACGTCATGAGCGACCTGCTGCACGAAGTCCACATCGCGCCGTCCATCCTGTCCGCCGACTTCGCGGCGCTGGCCGCCGACGTCGAGACCGTCCTCAACGCCGGTGCGCGGGTCATCCACGTCGACGTCATGGACGGCCACTTCGTGCCCAACATCACCATCGGTCCGCTCGTCGTCTCGGCGCTGCAGTCGCTCGTGCACGGCGCCGGGGCCCTGCTCGACGTGCACCTTATGATCGAGCACCCCGAGCAGTACGTGTCCACCTTCGCGGCGGCCGGCGCCGACGTCATCGTCGTGCACCAGGAGGCCTGCGTGCACCTGCACCGGGTCCTCGGCCTCATCCGCGAGTCCGGCGCCTCCGCCGGTGTCGCCCTCAACCCGGCGACTCCGGTCGAGACACTCGCCGAGGCCAGGTACCACTGCGACCTCGTGGTCGTGATGTCGGTGAACCCCGGGTTCGGCGGTCAGAGCTTCATCGAGACCTCGGTCGACAAGCTGCGCCGAACGCGCGCCTACCTGCCGGACTCGGTCGGCATCGAGGTCGACGGCGGCGTCTCCACCACGAACGCCGCCGAGCTGGTGGCCGCCGGGGCCAACTGGCTGGTGGCCGGCTCCAGCGTGTTCTGCGGCTCCGACATCGCCGAGCGGTACGCCGCGCTGGCTTGCGCCGCCGGCGAAGCCGTATAATCGCGGCGTACCATCAAGCTGCTTCAGGGCGGGGCGAAACTCCCCACCGGCGGTCAC
>CAIXSE010000577.1 GCA_903921965.1 uncultured Thermoleophilia bacterium
CAAGCTCGACGACGTCGGCGCCACGGTGACCATCCGTGCCGTCCGAGGAGTGGGGTACCGCCTGGCCGAGGCTGGATGAGCGCCGGCGACACGTTCTACGCGCTGCTCCTGCTGCTCTCCGCGCTGGTCGCGCTGATGGTCGCCGTCATCGCCTGGCGCAGGCGCTCCGCCCCCGGGGCCCTGGGCCTCATCTTGTTCGAGGCCTCGGCCTTCATCTGGTCCTTGTGCTACCTGCTGCAGTGGGTGCTGACCGACCACGGCCCCTCGGTGTTCTGGCTGGCCGTACGGCTCGTCGGCGTCCTCACGGCGCCGATGGCGGCCCTGATCATGGTCCTGGGGTACACGGGGCGCCGGCGCTTGCTCACGGGCCCGATGATCGCCGTGCTCCTCGCCGTGCCCGTCGCCTTCGTGCTCGTCGCGGCGACAGATGCGCTGCACCACCTCTACCTCGCCGGCGGGGCGCCGGAGATGAGGGTCACAAGCGGTGGCCCGCTCGTCGTGGTCTACACCGCGTACGGGCTCGCGCTCCTGCTGGCGAGCATGGTGCTCCTGGCCCAGGCCGCAGTCCGGCAGCACCGCGTGTACCGCCTGCAGTCGCTGATGCTGATCGTCGCCTTCGCCGTGCCGTTCGTCACGACCATCCTGGAGGCCGCCGGGTTCCACGCCTTCCGGGTCATCAACGCGACGCCCATCATGTTCGCGGTCACGGGACCGCTGCTCGCGTTCGCGCTGTTCCGCCTGGGGCTCCTTGGCCTTATCCCGGTGGCCCGCGACCGCATCGTCGAGGACCTCCGGGACGGCATCGTCGTCGTGGACCCCGAGCGCCGTGTCGTCGACATGAACCCGGCGGCCGTCCGTCTCACCCGCGTCTCCCGGAGCGACATCGGGCGAGACGTCGACAGCGTCTTCGCGGCGTCGCGAGACATCATCGCCACGCTGCGGGACTCACTCGACGCCGACGGGACGACGCTGGAGGTCAGCCCGACCGGCACGCCGCAGCGCGTGCTCGAAGTGTCTGCCTCCCCGATGCGCGAGTCGCACGGCCGGCGCATCGCCACCATCGCCACCGTTCGGGATGTGACCGAGCGCGCACGCCTCGCTCTGGAGCTCAGCAACCGCACCGACGAGCTGGCGCTCGAGCTGGAGAGGTCCAGCCTCGTCCTCGCGGCCATGAGCGAGGGGGTGGTGCTGGTCGACGCCGACGGGACGCTCGTCAGCTGCAATCCCGCGGTCCAGCGAATCCTTGGGGTCGCGTGCGCGGCGACGCCCGGGACGCCGGCTGCCGAGCTGAGCGACGCGCTGCCGGTCGAGGCGCTGGCGGCCCGTGCCCGCGAGGCCGGTACGGCGATTGCGCACACCATCGAGCTCGCCGGGGGCCGCTGCATCGGGGTCGAGGTCATCCCGCTGCGAGAACGTGTCCCGGGGCGTTCCCAGACGCTGTTCGTGATCCGCGACGAGACCGAGCGTACGGCGGCGCAGCGCATGCAGCGCGACTTCATCTCCAACGTCTCGCACGAGCTGCAGACCCCTCTGACGGGCCTGTCGTTGCTCGCCGACACGCTGCCGCGGGCACTCCGCGACGACCCCGGCCGGGTCGACGGGTTCGTGCGGCAGCTGGGGGCCGAGGTGCGGCGCGTCACGCGGATCGCCGAGAGCCTGCTCACCCTGTCGCGGGTGGAAGGGCTCGGCTCGTACGTGGAGCTGCCGCAGACCCGCCTCGACCTGTCCCGGCTGGTCGCCGAGATCGCCGACGCGACCGGCCCCTTGGCGCAGCAGAAGCGCCAGCACCTGGTCGTCGACGCACCGGCTGGGGTCTGGGTCGTGGGCGACGAGGCCAGCTTGAGCGCTCTCGTCGGAGCCCTGCTGGAGAACGCCGTCCACTACACCCCGTTCGAGGGACACATCGCGGTGCGTACCGAGGCGGCGGAGGAGGGCGGGTGTGCCCTGGCGGTGCTGAGCGTCGCTGACGACGGCGTCGGCATCTCCCCCGACGACCAGCTGCGGGTCTTCGAGCGGTTCTACCGGGTGGACAAGGCGCGTTCGCGCTCCACCGGCGGGACCGGGCTGGGCCTGAGCATCGTCCAGAAGACCGCCGAGCGGCACGGAGGCACAGTGTCGCTCGTGAGCCGGCCAGACATCGGCTCCACGTTCACGGTGCGCCTGCCCGCCGACGCGGCCGGCGCCGCTCCGCCCGCTTCGTAGTTGCCGCCCCGAAGGCGGCTCTGCTATCGTTCTCCGGATGGGCCGCGATGACGCACTTCACCTGACGGGAGTTCCGGCACCGTGAACGGCCGCATGAAGCCCCGCGTGGGGCGCCTCCTCAACGACGCCCGCTTCTCGTTCGCGCCGAGCGGCGGAGAAGACGTGCTCCGGCAGGGGCTGCTCATGCTGGCGATGTACGCGGTGTACGACGTCTCCCGCGCGCTCGTGGTCGGCCGCGAGGCCACGGCCATGGCCAACGGCCTCTTCTTCCTGAACCTCGAGAAGGCGATGCACATCTACGTCGAGCCCTGGGTGCAGAGCCACATCAGCTCGATACCCGGAGCCATGGGCTTCATGGTGTGGGCCTACGGGGCGCTGCACCTGCCGCTCATCATCGGCCTCATGACGTGGGTGTTCCTGCAGCGGCGCAGCCAGTGGAAGCTGCTGCGCAACTGGTTCCTCGCCATGAACTTCATGGCGCTGCTCCTGTACCTGCTGCTGCCGACGGCGCCGCCGCGCATGATCTTCACCGCCGGCATCGTCGACATGAGCTACATGTACGGCAAACGGCCGGCGATCCTCGAGAACGGCTTCCTCGCCAACCCCTTCGCGGCCATGCCGAGCCTGCACTTCGCCTACGCCACGTTCATCGCCATCGTGCTGTTCATGCTGGCGCGCCAGCGCTGGCTGCGCTGGGGCGGGTTCCTGTACCCGGCCCTGGTGCTGGTGGTCATCGTCGCCACCGGCAACCACTTCATCGTGGACGCCGTGGGCAGCGTGCTCGTCCTCGCGGCGGCGTGGGCGCTGGCCGTCAGCATCCAGCCGTCTGAGTCCTCCGCGGGCGAGACCGTGACGGTCCGCGAGCGCGACGGCTGACGTGGCGGACCTCAAGACCCGGTACACCGACGGCGCGCGGCGCGGGTTCTTCCATGTCGGTGTCGTGCTGGCGCGGGCGGGCCTCACTGCCGACATGCTCACGCTGTTCGGCCTGCTCCTGCACGTCGGCGCCGTGCCGCTCATCCTCACCGGGCACTTCGTGTGGGCCGCCCTCGTCATGATCGTCGCGGCCGTGTGCGACGCGCTCGACGGGGCGGTGGCCCGCGCCGGCACCGGTCCCACCACCGCCGGCGCGTTCCTCGACTCAACGACCGACCGCATCTCCGAGCTGCTCGTGGCCGGCGCCCTGGCCGTGTACATGGCCGGGCAGGGCCGCTGGTGGACCACGTTCGCGACCCTGCTGTTCATGGGCGCGTCGCAGCTCGTCTCGTACACCCGGGCGCGGGCCGAGGCGCTGGGCGTGGAGTGCAAGGTGGGCCTCATGTCGCGCCCCGAGCGCATCGTCGTGCTGCTGCTCGGGTTCTTCTTCTCGGGAGTGGTGATCGGCGGGCAGAGCGTGCTCGTCTACTTCCTCTGGGTCCTCGCCGTGCTCACGTCGCTCACCGTGGTGCAGCGCATGCTCCACGTGATGCGCAAGCTGCGGCGCAGGGACGCCGCCTCCTGAGCAGGCGCGGCGGTCCGCCGCCGGTGCCGCGCCGGCAGCCTCCCCGAGGGGCCCCGTGGTATACTCCCGCGGTCATCGCGAACCGGTGCGGCGCTTCCGCGTGCCACTCAGCCGGTTCTGACTCGTGCGGCCGCGCCAGCGGCCGCAGCCAGTGGAGGTAACCGACCTTGGGTAACCCGGTACGCGTTGCGATCATCGGTGTGGGCAACTGCGCCTCGTCGCTCGTCCAGGGCGTGCAGTTCTACAAGAACGCCAAGAAGACCGACTTCGTCCCCGGTCTCATGCACCCCGTCGTCG
>CAIXSE010000578.1 GCA_903921965.1 uncultured Thermoleophilia bacterium
ACCTCGTCCTCGAGCTGCTCGGGGGTGCAGTAGATGTGCGCGTCGTCCTGGGTGAAGTAGCGCACGCGGAAGAGGCCGTGCAGCACGCCGCTCATCTCGTGGCGGTGCACGCGGCCGAGCTCGGCCATGCGCAGCGGCAGGTCGCGGTAGGAGCGCCGGCGGCTCTTGTAGATGAGCAGGCCGCCGGGGCAGTTCATGGGCTTCACCGCGTACGGCTGTTCGTCGATCTCGGTGAAGTACATGTTCTCCTTGTAGTTGTCCCAGTGGCCGCTGCGCTCCCACAGCTCGCGGCGCAGGATCACCGGGGTGCTGATCTCCTCGTACCCGGCCTTGACGTGCTCGGCGCGCCAGAAGTCGACCATGGCGTTCCACAGGCGCATGCCCTTGGGGTGGAAGAAGGGGAAGCCGGGGCCCTCCTCGTGGAAGCTGAACAGGTCGAGGTCGCGGCCGATGCGCCGGTGGTCGCGCTGGCGGGCCAGCTCGAGCGCCTCGAGATAGGCGGCGAGGTCTTCCTTGCTCGCGAAAGCGGTGCCGTAGATGCGGGTGAGCATCGGGTTCTTCTCGTCGCCGCGCCAGTAGGCGCCGGCGAGGCTGTTGAGCTTGAAGGTGTCCTTGCCGAGCTTGTTCGTGCTCGGCAGGTGCGGCCCGCGGCAGAGGTCGGTGAACTCGCCCTGGGAGTAGACGCTGATGGTCTCCTCGTCGGGGAGGTCCTCGATGAGCTCGACCTTGAAGGGCTGGTCCAGCTTGCGGAAGACGGCGAGGGCCTCGTCGCGCGGCAGCTCCCGGCGCGCCACCTCCTGGTTCTGGGAGACGATCCTGGCCATCTCCTTCTCGATCGCCGCGAGGTCGGCGTCGGTGATCGGCTCGGGGAACTGGAAGTCGTAGTAGAACCCGTTCTCGATGGTCGGGCCGATGGCGTACTTCGTGCCGGGGAACAGGCGCAGGACGGCCTGCGCCATGACGTGCGAGGCGGAGTGGCGCAGGATGTCGAGGGCCTCGGGGTCGTCACCCTTGAGGGTGACGACCGAGACGGTGTCGCCCTCGTACAGCGGCGCGCCGAGGTCGACGAGGCGGCCGGCGGGCGCGCCGGCTGCGTCGGCAGCCCCGGCGCCCGCGGCCGTGACCCGGCCCGCGACGGCGGCCTTGGCCAGACGCGGGCCGATGGCGGCCGCCGCGTCGCGCACGGTGGCGCCGTCGGCGAGCTCGAGGGGGGATCCGTCGGGGAGGGAGACGTGCAGGGTCATGTGGGGCCGATCCTTCCTGCTTCGCGCCCGCGCACCTTGCGGGGGCTGTTGGCCGGTGGAGTCTACCCCACGGAGGGCGGCGCGTGCTCGCGGCGGCGCCCGCGCCCCGCGCCGCCTACTTCGCCGGCAGCGTGTCGACGAAGGCGAGGCTCAGCCCGACCCACTCCCGGAGCTGCGCCTCGCCGGCGAAGCCGGGCGGGTCGACGTAGACGTACCCGCGCATGGGCCGCCCGGTGAAGTCCATGACGCGCGCGTGCGGCCGGTCGAGGGCATCCTCGTATGCCTCGGGCCCGACGCGCAGCATCAGCGTGTCGCTGACCACCCCGGCGAACATGTTGCCGTGCGCCAGCAGGCAGAGGCCGCCGAACATCGGCTTCTCGTCGACGTCGTCGCGGTCGGCGACGGCGGCGCGCACCCGCTCTGCGATGTCTTCGTCGAACGCCACGGTATCCTCCAGTCTCCGCCGAGCCCGGGCTCACCCGGCCGCGCAGAACGGGCAGTCGCAGGGCTGCTCGTGCAGCCAGCCGTCGGACGGCAGCGTGCGGTCCGCGACCGGCAGCGAGCAGCAGTAGGTCTTCGCGCCGTCCGGCCGCAGCGAGCGCCAGTACGTGATGCCCTGCGCCAGGTGGACGAACTCGTCCTTCTCGCCGCGCCGCACCGCCTTGCGGCCGGCGGCGAGCACTTCGTGGTACGTGAGGCTTTGCTGCCCGGTCATGCGCCGTGTGTACCCGCACGAGCGGCAGCGCAAAAGGCCGGGAGGCCCGGACGGCTCTCGCCACCCGGGCCTCCCGGCTTCCCGGCCGGACCGTCGGGAACACCGCGCGGAACGGCTTCGGCCGGCCTCAGCTCACGGCGCGACCGGGAAGTGGTTGAGCGGGTGCGGGTCGTTGGGCGCCGCCTGGGCGGCCATGGGACCGGCGACGACGGGCGCGGACAGCGGTGCGAGCGTGACCCCTGCCACGTGGTTGCGCGGATAGGCGAACTGCTGCTCCTGCGGCACCCGGGTCGCGACCTCCTGGGCGAGCTGACGACGGAGCGCCGGGCTCTCGGGCGCCGGAACGGCCGCGGCGTCGGCGAGGACCGCCGGGGCGATCGCGGCCGGCGTGGTGGCGGTCTGCGTGACCGGCTGGTTGACGGCGACCAGCACCGCGATCGCCACGAGGGTGGCGATGCCGAGGGTGATGATCGCCGTCCAGGGCAGGTGGACGTGGTGCCGGCTCTGGGTCGCTGCGTAGCTCATGACTCCTCCTCGCGGACGGTCTGGTCTCTGTCACGGCCAGCGTAGGACGGAGCCGGGATGCGGACCTCGCCCGGTGTGGGTGATACGGCGCGCACGGCAGACGGCGCGGGCGGAGGCCGCCGCGGCGAGGACGCGGCCGCGGGGTCGTGCGGAGCGGGAGGTCAGACGCCGAGCGCCGAGGCCCACTGGTCGGAGACCAGGGCCGAGAGCTCGGCGCGCCCGGCCGGCTCCGGGGAGTCCGCCGGCACGCCGTCGTCGGCGAGCTCGGAGTCGATGCTGGGCCGCCCCCACGGGAGCTCGACGACGTGGCGGCCGTACTCCATGCGGGCGCGCAGCTCGGGCGCCGAGGCCGGCGTGCAGATGAAGTCGCTCGCGCCGGCCACCAGCCCGCTCGACAGGTCGCGGCCGGGCCGCTCCGGCGTCAGGAGGATGACGTAGGGCGCCTGGCCCAGGTGGAAGTCGCGGAGGATCCGGCAGAGCTCGGGGCCCTCGACGTCGGGGAGGTCCCACTCGACGAGCGCCAGCCGCGGCGGGTCGTCTCGCATCAGGACCTCCAGGGCGCGTGCTCCGTCACGGGCCTCGATGAACGTGAACTCCTCGTTGGAGAGCACGCCGGCGAGCGCAGACCGGGCCGCATCGCTCTCGTGCGCGATGAGAACGTCCACGTCGACTCCCTTCCCCAGGCCGGTCCGTCGCCGGACCTCTCCTCTCACTTCTGGGGTCGACCGTGGGGTTACCCGTTCTGCATAGGCACGGACGCTCTCGTTGCGCCGGGTATGGACCCTTCACGAGGACGCCGGCCGGCCGCACCGCCGCAAAGCGTTGCCGGGCCGGACAGCGGGGCACCGGCCGCCGCGGGTTCGCCAGACACGGCCGGCTCACTTCCGGGCCACGTACAGGCGCCAGGCGCCGGGGACTCCCTTGAGCTCGTGCTCGCCGCGGTCCCCGAACTCGAGACCCGATCCGGCGACCAGGTCGTGCACCGTGCCCGAGACGAGCACCTCGCCGGGCTCCGCGCGGGAGGCGATGCGCGCGCCGATGTGCACCGCGAGCCCCCTGACCTCGTCGCCGGCCAGCTCGATCTCCCCGGTGTGGCAGCCGCTGCGCACGAGCAGGCCCTGGGTGGCCAGGGAGTCGCGGAGCGCGAGGGCGCAGCGCACCGCGCGGGCCGCTCCGTCGAAGCGTGCGAAGACGCCGTCGCCGACGCGGTCGATCTCGGTACCCCTGTACTCCCGGAGGTGCGCGGCCACGGTGGCGTGGAAGCGGCGCAGTTCCTCCTTCCACGCCGCGTCACCGACGGCGGCCGCGCGCACCGTCGAGTCCACGATGTCGACGAAGAGCACGGTGGCGAGCACGCGGTCGGTCACCTGCTCGCGGCGGGCCACCGCGCCCGCGCTCCTCACGACGCTGTCGTCGGCGGCGAGCAGCGCCTCCACGACCGCGGAGTCGAACAGCGCGCCGGCGCCCTCCTCGACCTCGGCGAGCGCGGCGCCGTGCGTGAGGGCCTTGCCGTACGGCCGGTCGTCCGTCATGGAGACGAAGGCGTCCGCCACGTGGACGACGCGGGCGGCGAGCGGGATCTCCTCGCCCGCGAGGCCGTCGGGGTAGCCGGCCCCGTCCCAGCGCTCGTGCGCGCTGCGCACGATGGGCGCGAGCGGCCGCAGGTACTCGATCCGACCCAGGATGCTCTCGGCGATGACCGGGTGCGACGCGACGACCGAGAACTCCTCCTCGCTGAGCGGGGACGGCTTGTGCAGGATGCGCTCGGGCACGCCGATCTTGCCGACGTCGTGCAGGACCCCCGCGTACCGCACCAGACGGACCTGTGCCGGTCCCAGCCCCAGGCTCTCGGCGACGGCCGCGGCGACGTCGCCCACCACCTTCGGGTGGTCGAGGGGGTGGCCCTCGCCGACCTCGAGAGCCCCCGCCAGCGCGGCGACCGTGGAGAGGAAGCTCTGCTCGAGGTGGTCGTACGTCTCGGCATTGCGCAGCGCGACGGCCATCTGGCCCGCGAGCATGGAGAGCAGGGCCATCTCCTCGTCGTCGTAGGCGTGGCCGCCGCTGCGCCCCGCCACCAGCACGCCGCTGACGGCGCCGCCGCGCACCAGCGGCGCGGCGGCCAGGCGCAGCGGCGTACGGCCGTCGCCGCCGCCGCCCGCGACGG
>CAIXSE010000579.1 GCA_903921965.1 uncultured Thermoleophilia bacterium
GGTCGTCGTACATCAGCTTCTTCACGTGCGTGTAGTTGCGCGAGTGCCCGCCCTCGACGATGTAGCTGGCCAGCGTGAACGGCGCGCCGGAGAACCCGATGAGCGTCTGCTTGCCGTCGATCTCCTTGCGCACGAGCTTCAGCGACTCCATGACGTACGCGAGGTCGGACGCCGCGTCGATGGTGTGCACGCCCTCGAGGTCGGCGGCGGTGCGCACGGGCCTGTCGATGACCGGCCCGTCCTCGGGCGTGAAGTGGAAGCCGATGCCCATGGGCTCGAGCGGCAGCAGGATGTCGGCGAAGATGATCGCCGCGTCCAGCTCGAAGCGGCGCAGCGGCTGCAGGGTGACCTCGGCGGCCACGTCGGAGCGCATGCACATCTCGACGAACGAGAGCTTCTCGCGGATGGCGCGGTACTCGGGGAGATAGCGGCCGGCCTGACGCATGAGCCACACGGGCGTCGCATCGACCGGACGGCGGGCGCAGGCGTCTAGAAGGCGCATCGTCTTCCTCTGGTCTGGGGGGCGGGAGGGGAGTGCGGAAGGTCCATTCTAACAAACGGGAGCCCGTGGGCTCCCGCACGCGGAAGGCGGACGACGACGCCGGGCGTCGTCAGAGCGCGGAAGAAGAGCAGGCGGCCGGCGCCTGCGCGCCCTCCGGCCTCCCGGACGTCACTGGGCGGGCCTGTACCCCTCGCCGAGCGCGGCGCGGTGGCAGAGGTGGCAGACCGTCATCGGCGCGTCGACGGTCTGCGGCGAGACCACGTGGTACCGCAGCGAGCGGGCGCTCAGCGGAGCGCCACAGAGGCTGCAGTGTGCGCTGTCGATAGAACGGACGACCGCCGCCGGCTGCTGCGCCTCGTCGGTCTTGGCGAGCGGATGGACTTGGCCCATTGGTCCTCCCTCAGGAGCGGCTGACGACCCGCGGGGGCGGGTCCGTCACTGGTCGCTTGAGTTGTCCGAAAGCCTGCCCGGAACCGTCCCGAGCGTAACCTGCGGCTCGTTACGTGCGTGTTATGCGGGCGTTATGCGACGCAGGCCGTACGTTCCAAGCGAGCAGCCTGGGCATCCTGCAGCTCCGCCAATCGTCTCCCGACTCACCCGTTTGTCACTCTGGTTCATCGACTGCCCGCCGAGCCAGGATGTGGGCATGTTCGTGCTGATACATACTTGCACGGATACCGTGTATCCACTACTCTCGCTGCGGTGATCGCCTCGTTCGGCGACCGCGCGACCGAGGACCTGTTCCACGGGCGACGCTCAGCGCGCGTGTGGCGCTTTCCGCCGGACGTGGCTCGGTCGGCCATCGTGAAGCTGGACCTGCTGAACGCGGCAGCGTCACTCCTGGACCTGCGATCACCGCCGGGCAATCGGCTGGAGTCGCTGAGGGGTGAGATGCATGGCTGGCACTCGATCCGCGTCAACGAGCAGTGGCGGCTCGTCTTCCGTTGGGGCGACGGCGACTGTGGCGGCGTGCGCCTGACCGACTATCACTAGGAGGGCGAGATGCTGCTTCCCGAAGACCGCACACCCACGCACCCCGGTGAGGTCCTGAGCAGGGAATTCCTCGCGCCGCTCGGCATCACGCAGGTGGCCCTGGCGTCGCACATCGGCGTGCCGGTGCAGCGCGTCAACGAGCTCGTCCGCGGCAAGCGCGGGGTGACGGCTGAGACGGCCTGGTTGCTGGCACAGGCGTTCGAGACGACGCCCGACTTCTGGATGAACCTGCAGGCCGCCTACGATCTTGCGCGGGCGCGGCCGCAGCGGGTCGTGCCGCCGCTCAGGTCGGCGGGCTGAGGCGAGCTCAACAGAAGGCCGCTCGCGCGTTCACCCTGACAGCTCTGCAACTCCCGGGAAGCGGCGGCTTATCCCTCCTGCTTAGTCTATAAGTTTCGCTGATTTGCAGGAAGCGTTTTGCTTATGGACAATACGGGACAGAGCCTTGTCGACCGCGAGGGGGGTCATGAATCTCGCCACCAGAACCCCGGACATCGAGCCCGTCACGTCCGGCGTCCTTCTCTTCCGCAGCTGCCTGATCTCCACCGAGTACCCCGGCGCCGAAGCGGCCACCAAGTGGCTCTTCGAGCGCTTCGGCATCGAGTACACCGTCCACCCCGAGCAGACGTGCTGCACCGGGCTTGGCTACTACTCCGAGCTGGTGCCGGTGGAGACGTCGGTCGCGCTCGCGGCCCGCAACGCGTGCGTCGCCGTCGAGGACGGCCACCCGGTGATGAGCTACCTCTGCTCCACCTGCTACGCCATCAACAAGAAAGCGCGCAACATCCTGAGCGTCGACGCGTACCGGGCCGACACCAACAAGGTGCTGGCGAAGGTCGGGCGCGAGTACACGGACTCGGTGGCGAGCGCCGTGCGCCACAGCCACACCATGGAGATCCTCTGGAGCGCGCACGCGAGCATCCCCGGGATGATCAGCCGGCGTCTCGACGGCATCAAGGTCGCCACGCACCCGGCCTGCCACTACTGCAAGGTCTTCCCCGACGAGGTCGTGGGCGACAGCGAGAACTTCATGATCCCGGAGGACCTCCTCGAGGACACCGGCGTCATCAAGACCGGCCTCTACAACGAGAAGACGACGCACTGCGGTGCGGGCTTCCGCCA
>CAIXSE010000580.1 GCA_903921965.1 uncultured Thermoleophilia bacterium
CCTCGAGGGCTTCAGCGGGCTGCACCCGTACCAGCCGGAGGCGCTCGTCCAGGGCGCACTCGAGCTCATGCACGAGCTCGAGACGTACCTGGCCGAGATCGCCGGCCTCGCCCGCACGACCTTGCAGCCGGCGGCCGGCGCGCACGGCGAGCTCGCCGGCCTGCTGCTCATCCGCGCATACCACCTGGCGCACGGGCGCGACCCGAAGCGCGTCATCATCCCCGACACCGCGCACGGCACGAACCCGGCCAGCGTCGTGACGGCCGGGTACGAACCGGCGGCCGTGCCCAGCGACGCCGCGGGCGGCGTCGACCTCGAGGCGCTGAAGCTCCTCCTGGACGACGACCTCGCCGGCCTCATGCTCACCAACCCCAACACGCTCGGCGTGTTCGATGCCAACATCGCCGAGATCGCGCGGCTCGTCCACGAGGCCGGCGGCCTCCTCTACTACGACGGCGCCAACAGCAACGCGGTGCTCGGCGTGAGCCGCCCCGGCGACATGGGCTTCGACATCGTCCACTTCAACACGCACAAGACGTTCAGCACGCCGCACGGCGGCGGCGGCCCCGGCGCCGGCCCCATCGTCGTCCGCGACATCCTCGTCCCGTACCTGCCGGTGCCGGTCGTGGAGCGCGACGCCGAGGGCGCCTACGTCCTCGACTACGACCGTCCGCAGTCGATCGGCAAGATGCGCACCTTCTACGGCAACTTCGGCGTGCTGGTACGCGCGTACACCTACATCCGCGCGCTCGGCCCCGAAGGGCTGAAGCGCGTCAGCGAGACTGCCGTGCTCAACGCCAACTACGTCATGGAAGGCCTCCGCGACCTGTTCGCACTGCCCTACGCGGGACGCTGCATGCACGAGTTCGTGGCCAGCGCCACGCCGCTCAAGGAGCAGTACGGGGTCCGTGCGCTCGACGTGGCGAAGCGCCTGCTCGACTACGACGTGCACCCGCCGACCACCTATTTCCCGCTCATCGTCGACGAAGCGCTCATGATCGAGCCGACCGAGACGGAGTCCCGCGAGGATCTGGACAGGCTGATCGAGGCGTTCCGGCTCATCGCCGCCGAGGCGCAGACCGACGCCGAGCTGCTGCGCGAGGCGCCGCTCACGATGCCGGTGCGGCGCCTCGACGAGGCCGGGGCCGCGAGGCACCCGGTGCTGCACCAGCGGTTCGACGGCGACGGCGAGGCCTGCCGCTGACGCCGCCGGCGCGGCTCGCGGCGGCGGGGCCCGGGGAGGCTGCGCGGTGAGCGTCATCAAGGTGCTGCCGGAGCTGCGCGCCAACGGCGCCGCCCAGATGGCCCTCGACCAGGGCCTGCTGGAGACGACGGACGAGGTCGTGGCGCGCCGGTACCTGTGGGCGCCTCCGGCGCTCTCGCTCGGCCGCTTCCAGAAGTGGGACCACGAGGGTCCCGAACTTCCGTTCGACGTGGTGCGGCGGCCCTCCGGCGGCCGCGCCGTGCTGCACGGCGAGGAGTTCGAGTGGTCGTTCGCGTTCGCGTTCCCGCCGGGGTCGCTCGGAGAGGGGACGCGGGCGGCGGCCGACGTGGCCGCTCCGTACGACCTCGTGGCCGGCTCGTTCGCGGCCGCTCTGGAGGCCGTGGGCGTCCAGCTGGACGAGGCCCGCACGGAGCCGTACCATCGCTCGACCCTCTGCTTCGCCACGTCGCTGCGCTACGACCTCTC
>CAIXSE010000581.1 GCA_903921965.1 uncultured Thermoleophilia bacterium
ATGACGTTGATCACCGAGCCCGCGGTGAGCGTCGTCGGCGTGAAGGTCGCGCCGAGCAGGGGCTCGACGAGGCTCGCCACCTCCGGGTCGCGCCGCCGCAGCTCCGCCCCGGCGGCGCGCGCCGTGGCGGGGTCCTTGAGGCGCGCGCCGAGCCCGGCGTCGGCCACGACAGCGTCGATGAGGCCCGCCGTCATGGGCGAGACCACGGCCGGCGGGTCGGCCAGGCCGAGCGCCGCGACCGCGCGCGCCAGGTCGATCACGGCGCTCTGTTCCTTCTGCGGCACCGACGCGTGCCCGCCGCGCCCGCGCGTGCGGATGCGGAACTGCGCGAAGGCCTTCTCGCCGCAGGCGAGCAGGAAGACGGGGCGGCCGTGCACGGGGAGCCACAGGCCGCCCATGCCCTCGTTGATGAAGTAGTCGGCGCGCAGCAGGTCGGGGTGGGTGCGGCAGAGCCAGCGCACCCCGCAGAACGTGCCGTCCTCCTCGTCGGCGGTGGCCGCGAGCTTCACGGTGCCGGCGAAGTCCGCTCCGGAGCGCGCCAGATGCGCCACGGCTACGGCCTCGGCGGCCAGCTGGTTCTTCATGTCGGTGGCGCCGCAGCCCCACACGTAGCCGTTCTTCACCACGCCGGCGAAGGGGGGCACGCTCCACTCGGCCGCGTCGGCCGGGACCACGTCCATGTGGCCGAGGAAGGTGAGGGTGGGTCCGGGCCGCTGCCCGTCCAGACGGGTGACGAGGTTCTGCCGGTGCGGCAGCTCGCCCTCCATGCGGCACTCGAGGCCGTTCGCCTCGAGGTAGGCGCGCAGCACCTCGGCGCACGCCGTCTCGTTGCCGGGGGGGTTGGTGGTGTCGACGCGGAGCAGGGCGGTGAACAGGTCGACGACCTCGCGCTCGAGAGCGCACCACTCCTGCTCGCTGAGGCCGTACACGACCGGCGCCACCGTCCCCTGTGTGAGGAAAAGAACGAACGTGCGCGACCATGATAGCCGATTCGCGCGCCGCGTTCAGTCGCGCGGCTCCCCCTCCGGGCGGACGCGCCCGCGGGCGGCGGCCCGCCGCTGCGCCTCAGCCCAGGTCCAGCTCGCCCTGCGGCGGCCCCGCGTCCACGCCGAGCAGCTGGGTCATCCGCCTGGCGTTGCGCATGCCCCAGTCCTCGTAGTTGTTGTTGAAGAGCACGTGCACGGTCGCCGCCTGGGCCGCGAGCTCGGCGACCTGCGGCACCCACTCCTCGAGCTCCTCGTCGCTGTAGAGGTACTTGAAGCGCTCCGAGGCGGGGCCGCGGGTGATGCCCCACGTCTCGGCGTTGCGGCCGTGCAGGCGCACGTAGGCCAGCGGCGCTGTGGCCGCCGCCACCGGCGGCGTGCTCGTGCGCCCCGCCTGGGGCTCGTCCACACAGACGTAGGCGAGCCCGGCGTCCTCCAGCAGCTTCAGCGTCCCGGCGGCGGCGTCCGGCTCCATCCAGCCGCCGCCGCGGAACTCCACCGCCGCGGTCTGGCCGGGCAGCCGCGCCGGGATCGCACGGAGGTAGTCGCGGTTGGCGTCGCTCACCGTGAACCAGGGTGGGAACTGGAACAGCACCGCACCGAGCTTCCCGGCCTCGGCGAGCGGGGCAAGGGCCGTGCGGTGCAGGTCCCAGACGCGTTCGAGGAAGCCCGCGTCCAGCTCGCCCGGCGCCAGACGGCGCTTCGTCGCGAGCTCCGGCGGGAGGGCTCCTCGCAGCTCGGACGGCAGGCGCTCGGTGGTGGCGTGGTGCGTGGTGAGCAGGGCGAACGCCTTGACGTCGAACACGAAGTCGGCGGGCGTGCGCTCCACCCAGAGCCTGCTGTTCCGCGCGGACGGGGGTGCGTAGTAGGTGGCGTCCACCTCGACGACGGGGAACTGCTCCGCGTAGTACCGCAGCCGCGCCTCCGCGCTGCTGACCCCTCTCGGGTAGAAACGGCCGCTCGAGATGAGGCTCGGGTCGGTCCACGAACAGCTGCCCACGAGGATCCTTGCGCTCACGCTGCCGACCTCCTTCCGTCGTCCGCCGAAGGACGCCGCACCGTGTGTCCCGGCTGTCCCGCTGCGCCCGCGACATTGTCTCCCATGGACAACGGTGGCGGCCATTGTCGGCTCGGGGACCCGGGTGTATGGTGGCCCCAGTGAGTCGGCGCCACGGTCTCTGCAGACCTCGGCCTCGCGGATCGAAGAGGCAATGAAGGGGGCGCCGCCGGTGGGCGGATCGTAAGCGGTCCGCCCATCGTCATGCTCCGGGCAGGGTGTGCCGGCGGCCCCTGCGTCCGCCCGGCGGAGGGGTCGCGTTGAAGTTGTCCCGCGACTCTCCTATACTCTGCTTCCCTCAGTGTCGGAATGGCGGAATTGGTAGACGCGCTAGGTTGAGGGCCTAGTGAGGGTATAACCTCATGGGGGTTC
>CAIXSE010000582.1 GCA_903921965.1 uncultured Thermoleophilia bacterium
CACGAAGCGCAGCGCCTGCGAGGTGCAGAAGCGCACGCAGGCGGGGTCGCCGCCGCACAGGTCGCACTTGCGGCTCACGCCCAGCTCCGCGTCGAAGTGGATGTTGCCCATGGGGCACGCGAGCAGGCACATCTTGCAGCCCGCGCAACGCGACGCGTCGATCGTGACCGCGCCGGTGCCCGGGTCGCGGGCGATCGCCGCGGCGGGGCAGACCTCCAGACACCAGGCGTCGGCGCAGTGCATGCACGTGAGCGGGATGGCGGCGCTCTCCTCGGCGTAGAAGTTCACGCGGATGAGCGAGGCGGCGCGGTCGAAATCGCCTCCGTGCTCGAACGCGCAGGCGTACTCGCAGTCGCGGCAGGCGACGCAGGCGTCCGCGTCGGCGGTGACGATGCGCATCTCAGCTCCCTTCAGCAGCGTTGGCGAGCCCTGCGTAGGGCCCGGGCAGCGGACGGCCCGGGAGGAACGCGGGGACCCGCCCCTCGAGGAACGACGTGAGCTCGGGCAGCGGCTTGCCCCAGCGCACGCAGGGGCGCAGGCGGCCGAGGAGTACGGCACCCCCGGCACCGCCGAGGGCGACCGCCCCGGCCGGCAGACCGTCGCGGCTCACGAGCTTGAAGTACGCGAGGCCGGGCAGGCCGTCGGTCACGAACACGTCGTCGCCGTCAGTGTCCACGAAACGGCCGAGCGAGGCCACCGTGAGGCCGAACATCTCCGTGACGTTCATGCTCAGACTGCCGCGGTAGGTCACCGGGCGGACCCCGGCCTCGAGGCCGGGGCCGGCGGCGGCGTCGGCGGCGAGCTCCGCCGCCAGGTTCGCGCCGGCGACCTTGCCCTGTTCGACGGCGGTCGGCCACAGGGCGTGGATCTCCGGCGGCCCGCCCAGGGCCGTCGGCCCGCGGGTCACGTCGCCGGCCGCGTACACGCCGTCGACCGGCGTGCGCATGGCGGCGTCCACCGGGATGCCCGGCCGGCCCTCCTCGAGCGCCTGCGGCAGCAGCTCGTCGTTGGGCCGGGCCCCGGTCCCCACGATGACGACGTCCACCGTGAACGGGTCGAGGCCGGCGGCCGTGACGCGGACCCGGCCGTCCTCGTCTTCGAGCGCCTCTGTCGCCGTGCCGGTGTGCACCGGCACGCCGTGCGCCTCGATCCGCTCGTGCAGCACGGCGGCCGCGCCGGCGTCGAGCACGCGCGGCATGATGCGCCCGTCGAGCTCGACCACCGTGACCTCCAGGCCGCGGCAGCGCGCCGCCCACGCGGCCTGCAGCGCCACAAAGCCGGAGCCCAGCACCAGAGCCCGGGCGCCGGGCCGCAGCACGGGGTCGAGGCCGAGAGCGTCGTCGAGCGTCCACAAGCTGCGGACCGCCGGGTGGTCGAGGCCGGGGATCGGCGGCCGCGCCGGCCTCGACCCGATCGCGAGCAGCAGACGGTCGTACGTGAGCCGGCGCCCGCCGGCGAGCTCCAGCTCGCGGGCGCCGGCGTCCAGGCTCTCAACGCGGACGCCCGAGAGCAGCTCGGCGCCCATGCGCTCGTAGTACTCGGGCCCACGGATCACGAGCCCGTCGCGCGAGACCTTGCCACGCAGGAAGTACGGCAGCAGGACGCGCGAGTACGCCGGACCGGGCTCGGCGCTGACCAGCGTGACGCGGGCTGTCCCGCCCGCTCGCCGGAAGCTCTCGAGCGCGCTCAGCGCCGCGGCGCTGTTGCCGACGACGGCGAGGTGCGCCGTCACCGCCAGCCCCGCGCGCTCGGCGCCGGCCGTGCGCTCACCGCAGCACGGCTCCGGTCTGCTCGGCGAACGCCGCCACCAGCTCGTCCGCCCGGGCGGCGACCTCCGGCGGAAGCGGAGCGACCTCGTGCGCGGCGAGCAGCGCCAGCGCCTTGCGGCGCGCCTTCTCCGCGAGGTCCAGGCCGCCCGCGGCGGCCCAGTTCTCGCGGCTCTCGCGGTTGAGCAGCGTCGGGCGCCACTGCACCTCGCGCATGTGGCGCCGCGTGTGCTTCGCCCCGAGGAACTGCCCGCCCGGCCCTACCTGCGCGATCGCGTCCAGAGCGAGGGTCTCCTCGTCGACCTGCACCCCCGCCACCAGGCGCCGGTTGGCGGCGATGAACTCGTCCAGCATCACGATCGCCTCGAGCGAGCAGGTGAGGCCGAAGTCCAGGTACCCGACGTCGTGCGCCAGGTTCGAGCCGGACAGCATCGCCAGCAGCGTCAGCTGGTTGGCCTCCATGCCCATCTGCGCGTCCGGCAGCTGGCTGTCGCTGGTGCCGGCATTGCCCCAGTTGGGCAGCCCCAGCCACTTCGCCATCTCGACGGCGCACATGTAGCCCATCTGGTAGCCGAGGTCGTTGTACGAGGACTGGGCGGTCGCGATGTCGAGCACGGCGGAGCCCATGCCGAACAGGAACGGAGCGCCCGGCTCGCGGAGCTGGTGCACGACGAGGCCGAACAGGCACTCGGCGATGCCCTGGGCGGTGTGGCCGGCGACGGTGATGGGCGCCGTGGCCCCCGCGAGCGGCGCCGGCGAGTAGTTCGTCGGCACGCCGGCGTCGGCGCACAGCAGCAGTTTCTCGACGCTGTCGCGCGGGTGGGTGAGCGGGCTGGTCGGCTCGTTGTACATGAGGAAGTAGGGCCTGGCGCGGAGCTCGTGGAGGCCGCCGCGCAGGGAGCGCGCGATCTCGATCATGACGGCCAGGTCGCGCTCGTTCTCGGCCGTCATCACCAGCGGCTTCGTGGTGCTCTGCAGCATGGCCACGAAGCTGAGCAGGTACGAGAGGTGCGGGTCCTGGTCGGTGGGGTGCG
>CAIXSE010000583.1 GCA_903921965.1 uncultured Thermoleophilia bacterium
CGCCTCGGCCTCGCCGGCGCGCCCTGCCGCCAGCAGCTCCGCCAGCGGCAGGTCGAGCAGCTCGTGCCAGGCCGCGCGCCGCGCGGCCGGCGGGTCGCCGGCCGCGATCGCGCGCGGTTCCCACTCGGCCCGCAGGGCGCCGAGCAGCTCCGCCAGCTCGCCCCACTCGGGGCCGTACTCCTCGTCGAGCCGCTCGCGGATGCGGCGCGCCAGCGCCGGGCTTGCCCCGCCGGTCGAGACGGCGATGCGCAGCGCCCCGCGGCGCACCACGGCAGGCAGCTCGACGTCGCCGTCTCCCGGCTCGTCCACGACGTTCACCCAGACGCCGCGCTCCCGCGCCAGCCGCGCGACGCGGGCGTTGAGCTCGCGGTCGTCGCTGGCGGCCACGGCGAGCGTGACGCCCTCCAGGTCGCGGTCGTCGAAGGGCCGCAGCGCCACCGAGGCGCCCTCCGGCATGGGCAGGCACTCCGGCGCGACCACGCGGACCTTCGCGCCGGCCTCGGCCAGCCCTTCGGCCTTGCGTCGTGCCACCGCGCCCCCGCCGACGACCAGGCAGGCGCGCCCGCGCAGGTCGAGCCCCGCCTGGTAGAGGCGCCGTCCGCCCGCGCCGTCGCGTTCTGCTCCGTGCCCGCTCACGTCGCACAGGATACACGCGCCCGCGGGCCTCGCGGCCGGCGCGCGTCCGCCGCCGTCCGCCGTTCCCGCCCGGGGAGGCCCTGACCGTGCACATCATGGAAGGCTACCTGCCGCCGCTGTACTGCGCGGCGTGGTACGCGGCCTCGGGGCCGGCGGTGGTACAGAGCGTGCGCACGACCGCCCAGATCATCAACGAGAAGCGCTCCTCGCTCCTGCTCCTCGGCGCCGCCGGCGGCTTCTGCTTCGTCCTCTCGGCGCTCAAGCTCCCGTCGGTCACCGGCAGCTCGTCGCACCCGACCGGGGTCGGATTGGGGGCCATCCTCTTCGGTCCCTGGGTCATGGTCCTCGTGGGGACCATCGTGCTGCTGTTCCAGGCCTTGCTGCTGGGCCACGGCGGCATCACCACGCTCGGCGCCAACGTGTTCTCCATGGCCATCGTCGGTTCGTTCGTCGCGTTCTTCACCTGGCGTGCGGCCAGACGGGCCGGCCTCTCGATGCCGGTCGCAGCCTTCCTCGCGGCCATGGCCAGCGACCTCGCCACCTACTTGACGACGTCCGTCCAGCTCGCGGTGGCGTTCCCCGACCCGGTCGGGGGAGTGCCCGGCTCGTTCCTCAAGTTCGCAGGGGTGTTCGCGCTCACGCAGGTGCCGCTGGCCGTCCTCGAGGGTGTCCTGACCATGCTGGTCATCCAGTCGCTGCTGGCGCACGGCCGCGCCGACCTGACGGCGACGGGGCTGCTGGACGACGGTGACGCCCCCGAGGCGTCGCTCGGCAAGGTGGCGGTGGCCGGCGGCCTCGCCGTGCTCGTCCTCGTGGCGATCGGCGCCGCCCTGATCTCGACCGGGCGCCTGAGCTGGCACGGGTCGGACGACAACGCGAAGCTGGCCATCGAGTCGCTGCGGCCCGGCTACAAGCCGTGGTTCCAGGCGCTGTGGCGGCCGGGGAGCAAGGGCCTGGAGAGCGTGCTCTTCGCGGTGCAGGCGGCGATCGGCGTGACGGTCATCGCCCTGTACGTGCGGCACGTGCGCCGCCGCCGTCGCGACATGTCGCGGCGCGAGCAGGGCGGCGGCCTCAACCTCATCGACAGCGCCGCGCACAGCAACCGCCTGGCGCGGGTGAGCGCCGTCGAGAAGATGACGTTCACCGGCGGGCTGCTGGTGCTCGCCCTCGTCCTCCCGCCGGTGCCCGGCGACCTGTTCGTGATCGCCGTGGCCGTGATCGCGACGCTGGCCGTCGCCCGTGTCGCCTGGGGCGTCTACGCGAAGGTCATGACGATCCCGCTCGTCTTCCTCGTCATCGGCGTCGTGCCGCTGCTGTTCAGCTTGTCGCTCGGCGGGCGCTGGCTGCTGCAGATCGAGGCGGCGCCGAACGGGCCGGAGCTCGCGCTGCGCGTCGCGCTGCGCGCGGCCGCCGGCCTCACCAGCCTCATCTTCCTGGCCCTGAGCACGCCGCTGCCGCAGATCCTGCTGGCGCTGCGCCGCATGGGCGTGCCGC
>CAIXSE010000584.1 GCA_903921965.1 uncultured Thermoleophilia bacterium
CTCCTCGAGGGCGTTGAGGTCCTCGGGGTTGAACACCGTCGGCAGCGCCGAGCGGTTGATGGTGCCGTCCTCTTTCATGGCCTCGCCGGTCACGTTGGCGGTGTCGGGGACCTGTTTGACGAGGACGGCGATGCGAAGCTGAGCCATGTGTGTGGGCTCCCCGTCGTGGTCGATACCAGAGGCGGTACGCTACCAGAAAGGCCGCGTCCGCGGCAAAGCGCCCGAGTCGACCCGGCCCGCGTGCGCGTGGGAGAATCGGTGCATGAGGGTCCTCCACACGAGAGGCGCCGTCGCGCGGTCGCGGCTTGCCGCGGCGCCGTGGCCGACTCTGTTCCTGGCGCTCCTGGCGGTGTTGTGCGCGCCGTCCCCGGCCCCCGCCGCCCCGGCTGCGCCGGACCTGCCGGTGCTCGCCGATCTGCGCGGTCCCGTGGCGGAGGCCGCTGCGCTGCCCCTCTGGCACGCGCGCTCCGTGCTGCCCAGCGCGGCGCAGACGATGGCCTTCGCGGCCGGGTCGGTCGCGGTGTCGGTGATCTTCGTCGAGAGCGACGGCTCCGCCGACCGCGACCGCGAAGACTGGAAGCGGCGCGACCCCGGGTACCCCGGCGACCGCCGCACCAACGTGCTCATCCAGGTGCAGGCGGCGCTCGACTGGTGGAACGCGCGCTCGCCCGACGCCACCCTGCAGCTGTCCATGCCGGCGGCCGGCGAGTACGGGGCGCCGCGCACGGTGACGACGCGGTACGAGCCGATCACGCGGCCCGTCGGCCAGTTCGACTTCGGCCCCGGCTTCAGCGACGCCGGCTGGCGCTGGCAGATCATGGGCAAGCTGGGCTTCAAGCACGACGCCTCCGACGACTCGCCCCCGCCCGAGCGCGCGTACGCGGATGAGGTGCGCCGCCGGAACGGCACCGACTGGGCGTTCGTGCTGTACGTGGTCGACAGCCTCAAGGATGCGGACGGCATGTTCCCGGACGGGGCGGTGGCGTACACGGCCGACCTGTTCGGCCCCTACACGGTCCTCACGTACGACAACGACGGCTACGGGTTCGCGCGGTTCGGGGCGGTGCTCGCCCACGAGATGGGGCACGAGTTCGGGGCCCTGGACGAGTACGCTCCCCCCTTCGCGGGCTACCCCAGCACCGGCGGCCTGTTCTCCGGGTACCTCGGGGTTAAGAACCGCAACGCCGTGCGCGGTGGGACCACCGACCTGCCCTGCATCATGCGCGGCTCGCAGGAGACCCTGGACGCGTTCGCCGACGGCGCGCTCTGCCCGTCCACCGTAGGGCAGACGGGCTTCCGCGCGTCGAACCGGGACATGCGGCCCGACGTGATCAGCACCAAGCCGCTGTTCACGCCGGAACAGCCCGTGGCCGTCGCCGGCGGGGTGTTCACGCTCGGCGGCACCGTGCGCGAGCAGCCCTGGCCGCACGGGGTGAGCACGGTGGGCCCGCCGTTCACCAGGGACGTGAGCATCTTCGTGCCGCACGATCTGCAGTACCGTGTGGACGGCGGCGACTGGCTGCCGCTGACCGCAGAAGACGGGGCCTTCGACCGCCCGACGGAGAGGTGGACGTTCACCACCGCGCCGCTCTCGCCGGGGCAGCACGTGCTCGACGTGCAGGGGACGACCGGGCTCACCGCCGGCTTCTCACTGCCGGTGACGGCGGCGCCGTGAGGTGACGCGGGCCCCGGCGTGCCCCGCCGGCGCCCGGATCAGGCGAGCGCCTGGGTGTGGTCCGCGGGGACCCAGCCGACGATGCCGGCGTCCGTACGGCAGAGCAGCCAGCCGCCGGCCTCGTCGAGCACGTCGAGGTGCTCCCCGTGACCTACCGTGAGCTCCGTGGCGTCGTAGTCGCGCAGGGCGACCGCCTCGCCGGCCGCGGTCGTCTCGAGGTACTCCTCGGGAACCCAGCCGGCGCGGCCGGCCTGGTCGGTGCCCCAGACGTAGGACGTCCACTGCTGGTCGCGCCGGCCCACGGCCACGACCTCGCCGGCGCGGAAGCGCACGGGGTCGGTGGTGGACGACACGTAGGTCGCGGTGACGCGTACGTGGCGTGGAGTGGTCTCGTCCATGGCAGGGGGGTGAGGGGCGGCGGCTGCCGCGGTCAGGCCTCGACGGCCTCCAGGCTGGACTCGGGCACCCAGCCCTCGGCGCCCGCGGCGTTGCGGCAGCGGATCCAGACGCCCACGGCCTCGAGGGCCTCCAGAAGCTCACCCTTCACGACGGTGAGCTGGGCGGCGTCGTAGTCGCGCAACGCGGTGGCCTCTTTGTCGGTGTCCATGTGGAGGAACTGCTCGGGCACCCAGCCGGCGTGGCCGTCTTCGGCGGCGCACCAGAGGAACGCGGGGTACTGCTGGTTGCGGTGGCCGACGACGATGGATTCGCCCTGGCGGATGCGGATGTTCTCGACGTGATCGCGCGCCCGCGAAGTGACCACGCTGACTGTATGTGGGAAGGTGTCCATGAGGGGCATTGTAGCCCCTTCCCAACGGTTTCGTCCCGACGGGGGAGCCGTGTCCCATCCTTTGGACGGAGACCAGGGCGGCGCCGGTGCATGCGGTATCATGGGCCGCCCGATGAGCGAGCAGGAGAGTGACATGGCTGAGGACGGCGGACGCGTGGTCGTGAGGTTCGCCCCGTCGCCGACGGGCTACCTGCACCTGGGCAGCGCCCGCACGGGCCTGTACAACTACATCTTCGCCCGCAGCCGCGGCGGCCTGTTCATCCTGCGCATCGAGGACACCGACCCTTCGCGCAGCACCGACGAGGCCATCCTGCAGATCATCAGCGCGATGCGGGAGATGGGGCTCGAGTGGGACGAGGGCCCCGAGGTCCCCGGTCCGCACGGGCCGTACCGCCAGACCGAGCGCCAGGGCATCTACCACGAGCACATCGGGCGGCTGGTCGAGTCGGGCCACCTGTACCCGTGCTTCTGCACCGCCGAGGAGCTCGAGGCCGAGCGCCAGGCCGCGCAGGCCGAGAAGCGCGACTGGGTCTACTCGGGAAAGTGCCGGGCGCTCTCGACGGAAGAGAGAGAGCGCCGTCAGGCGGCGGGGGAGCCCTTCACGCTGCGCATGCGCGTGCCGGACGGCGTGACCGTGTTCCACGACCTCCTCCGCGGCCCGGTGGAGTTCGCCAACGACCTCATGGGCGACTTCATCGTGCAGCGCAGCGACGGCACCGTCACCTACAACCTCGCCGTGGTCGTGGACGACGTCACCATGGACATCACGCAC
>CAIXSE010000585.1 GCA_903921965.1 uncultured Thermoleophilia bacterium
GTCGGGATGACGTTGGTCACGATCTCCACGTGGCAGCCGTGGACCTCCTGGGCGCGGACCGCCGCCTCGAGCACCGGGGCCATGTCGCGGATGCGGCAGAGCTCGTGGTACTGCTCGTCGCTGAAGCCCTTGACGTCCACGCGGTAGGCGTCGATGTGCGGCCCGATCACGTCCAGGGCCTCTTCCGTGATGTAGCCGTTGGTGACCATGACCGTGTACAGGCCGTGCTCGTGCGCGGTCTGGGCGCCGTCGAGGATGTACTCGAGCCAGATCGTCGGCTCGTTGTAGGTCCAGGCGACGCCCCGGCACTCGTTGTGGTCGGCCAGCACCGGGAGGTTGCGGACGGGGAGGTCGCGCAGGTCGCGTCCGGCCTCGGCGGGGTCGGCGTGGGCGATCTGCCAGTTCTGGCAGTGCCGGCAGGTGAAGTTGCAGCCCACGCTCCCCAGCGACAGGACGGTGGTGCCGGGGAAGAAGTGGTACAGCGGCTTCTTCTCGATCGGGTCGGCCGCCACACTGCACACGCGCCCGTACGTGATCGCGTAGAGGGTCCCGTCGACGTTGTGACGGGCGCGGCACACACCGCTCCTGCCGGGCGCCACGCGACACTCGCGGGGGCACACGTGGCAGACCACGTCGCCCCCTTCGAGGCGCTCGAAGAGCATGGCTTCTCTGCCGGTGAGCTCAGGCACGGATGTGCGGGACGGCGGTCATGCCCGCTGATTCTACCCTGCTATACTCGCGGAGCGGTCCCCGGCGCCACTCCGGGCGAGCCCCCCGACATGCAGACGCGCTCCCTCCCCTCATGACCACGCCCCCCCAGCCCCCCGGCACCATCGCCTATCGCGGCGGCGACTGCCTGTACCTGAACCTCACGAACCGCTGTTCCTGCGCGTGCCGTTTCTGCGTGCGCGAGTGGGCCGACGGCGTGTACGGTGCGGACCTCGTCCTCGCGCGGGAGCCGGAGGCGGACGAGGTCACGAGCGCCGTCGAGTGGGCGTTCGCCGACGACGGCCCGGCCGCGGAAGTCGTCTTCTGCGGGTTCGGCGAGCCGACGATGCAGCTGGACGTGGTGCTGCAGGTCACGGAGTGGCTGGGGCTGCGCCGCATCCGTTCCCGGCTCGACACCAACGGGCAAGGCCGCCTGCTCAACCCGCACGTGGACGTGCCCGCAGCCCTCGCGGCGGCCGGCCTCGACGCGGTCACCGTGAGCCTCAACGCCGCCGACCCGGCGGCGTACGACGAGATCTGCCGACCCACGTTCGCCAAGGCGCACAGGGCTGTCATCCAGTTTGCCGAACAGTGTGTGTACAACGACATCGAGACGACGCTGACGGCCGTCGACTACCCCGGCGCCGACCTGCCGGGGTGCGAGGCCGTCGCCCGCGCCCTGGGAGCCGGCTTCCGCGCCCGCGGCCTGGCGTCGCCGCGCGGGCGCGTACGCGCCGGGAAGGAGGACACCTGATGGCGGACACCGGTGCCCGCATCCTGCTCGTGGACGACGAGGAGGCGATCCTCAAGCTGCTTCGCTTCCCCCTCGAGAAAGAGGGCTACCAGGTCGTCACGGCCCGCGACGGGGAGGAGGCGCTCGAGACCTTCGCCCGCGAGAGCTTCAACCTCGTGATCCTCGACCTCATGCTCCCGCACGTCGACGGCATGGAGGTCTGCCGGCGCATCCGCGCGCAGAGCATCGTGCCGATCATCATGCTCACGGCCAAGTCGGAGGAGTTCGACAAGGTGCTCGGCCTCGAGATCGGCGCCGACGACTACATCACCAAGGACAAGTTCAGCCTGCGCGAGTTCCGCAGCCGCGTGCGCGCGCAGCTGCGCCGGGCCGAGATGAGCCGCAGCGCCGAGGCCGCCAAGAAGGAGGTCATCCGCGTCGAGGACCTCGAGGTCGACCTGCTCAAGCGCAACGTGATCCTGCGCGGCGCCAAGGTCGACCTCACGTACATCGAGTTCGAGATCCTCAAGACGCTGATCTCGCACCCGGGCCGCGTCTACAGCCGCCAGCTGCTGCTGCAGCTCGTGTGGGGCGACTCCGACTACCGCGACGCGCGCACCGTGGACGTGCACATCCGCCACCTGCGCGAGAAGCTCGAGAGCGACCCCAAGGATCCGGAGTTCATCTTCACGGTCCGTAACATCGGGTACAAATTCCGCGAATTCTGAGCTGCTTTACTAGACGCAGTCCGTCGCCCATCCAGGGGGACCCGCCTTCCGGAGGA
>CAIXSE010000586.1 GCA_903921965.1 uncultured Thermoleophilia bacterium
ACGCGCACCTCGCGGGCCGCTCCGTCGTGGTGCACAAGGCGCAGGCGCTGCCGGTCGAGGCGATCGTGCGCGGCTACCTGACGGGGTCCGGCCGCAAGGACTACGAGCGCACCGGGCAGGTCTGCGGCATCCCGCTGCCCGAGGGCCTGGTCGAGGCCAGTCGCCTGCCGGAACCGCTCTTCACGCCGTCGACCAAGGCCGAGATCGGCACCCACGACGAGAACATCTCGTTCGAGAAGACCGTCGATCTGATCGGGCGCGAGCTCGCCGGGCGCGTCCGCGACGCGGCCCTCGAGCTGTACAGCTTCGGGGCGGCCTACGCGCTGGAGCGCGGCATCATCATCGCCGACACCAAGTTCGAGTTCGGCATCCTGGACGGCGAACTCATCCTCATCGACGAGGCCCTCACGCCCGACTCGTCGCGGTTCTGGCCTGCCGACGGCTACGCGGCCGGCGTGAGCCAGCCCAGCTACGACAAGCAGTACGTGCGCGACTACCTCGAGACGCTCGACTGGGACAAGACCGACCCGGGCCCGGCGCTGCCCGACGACGTGGTGCGGCGCACCAGCGAGAAGTACCTGGAGGCGTGGCGCCGGCTGACGCAGGGCGCCTGAGCGGCGGGCGGGGGCTCGGGGCCGGGGTCCGCGACACGTGAGCCGCGAGGGTGACATCCCGCAGGCGGCGCGGCACTGGGACGAGCGGTACCGCGCCGAGGGCAGGCTGTGGGGCGACGGGCCCAGCGAGCTCGCCCGCCTCGCCGTCGCCCGGCTGCGGCCGTACGCTTCGCCCGAGCTCCGCATCCTCGACGTCGGCTGCGGCTACGGTCGCGACACGCGGTATCTCGCGACCGAGCTGCACTGCCGGGTGCTCGGCCTCGACCCGTCGCCGGCGGCCGTCGCGGCCGCGCGGCACCGGCGCTCGTCCAGTCTCGACGTCGACTTCGTGGCCGGCGACCTCGTGGCCTTCGCCGCCGGCCTCGACGGCGACGGCCGCTTCGACGTCGTCTTCGCCTGCAACGTCTACCACTTGCTGGGGCCGATCGGCCGCCGGGAGTTCGCGGCGGCGCTGGGCGCCGCCGCGCGGCCCGGCGGCCTCCTCTTCCTCAGCACTCTCTCGCCGCGCGACGCGCAGCACTACGCGAAGGGGCGTCAGGTCCTCGGCGAGGAGCGCAGCTGGGTCGACAAGGTGTACCTGCACTTCTCGTCGGCGAAGGAGCTCGAGACGGAGCTCGCAGACTTCGAGCTCCTTGACGTCGACGAGCGCAGCTACGAGGAGCGGAACCCCGGCGGCGTGCACCACCACACGAGCTGGTTCGTGGAGGGGCGCCGGCGCTGAGCGGTCGCCGTGCCGCCGGCGCCGGGCGTCGCGCGGGCGTCTGCCGGCCCGGGGCGCCGGAGTCAGCTGTACGTGGCGCGGAAGGCCTCGGCGCTGGCCTGCTCGGCCTCGCCCACGAGGCTCTTCAGGCGGGCGTGCATCTCGGCCTGCAGGGCGAGGTCGCGGCCGTCGACGTTGGCGACCATGACGATGCCGCGCACGCTGCTCGTGAGCAGCATGCCGTCGTCGGGGCGCAGGTCGGCGACTCGCGCGTAGGCCTCGACGATCGTGAGCCCGGCCGCCGCGCCGAGCTCCTCGACCTTGGCGCGCAGCACGCCGGGCAGGATCGCGCCCTCGGCCGGCGGCGTGACGAGGCCGCCGCCGCGCACCACGAACAGGTTGGAGGTCGCGCCCTCGAACATCCGCCCCTCGTCGTCCACGAGGATGGCGTCGTCCACACCCGCGGCGTTGGCGGCGCGCTGTGCGAGATACGACTGCATCACCGTCATCGCCTTGAGCTCGGCGCGCACGCGCACCCCCTGGTAGGTGATGACGCGCAGCGGCCGCGCGGGGAACTGGCGCTGGTCGGTCTGGATGAGCAGGCTGGGCTCGCCGCCCGGGGCTCCCGCGGTGACGAGGACCCGGCAGGCGCCGTCGGCCACGCCGGTGGCGGCGGAGATGGCGGTGATCTGCGCCGCCATTTCCGCCCTGCTCGCCGGGCGCTCGAGGCCGAGCGTCTCCAGGCCGCGATCGAGGCGCGCCACGTGCTCCTCGAAGAACACCGGCACGCCGCCGGCGAGCTTGAGCGTCTCGTACAGGCCCAGCCCGTGCGTGAGGGCGCGGTCGCTGACCGGCAGCACGGCCTCGCCGACGGGGAGGATGCGGCCGTTGAGCATCACGGAGGTCATGGGGTCATTCTATCGCGACCCGCGGCCGGTGCCTTCCGCCGGCGCTCCGTGGCTCGCAGAGCGGTGCCCCTTCGGTGCCCCGCTCGAAGAGTCCGCTACGTCGGTCGCTCCGCGATGCCCGCGCTGACGGCGCGCAGCATGCCGGCCGCCTTGTGGAGCGTCTCGTAGAACTCCTTCTCGGGCACCGAGTCTGCCACGATGCCGCCGCCGACCTGCAGGAACAGCCGGTCGCCGACGCGCACCAGGGTGCGGATGACGATGTTGAGGTCGAGGGTGCGCTCGGCGATCCAGCCGAACGAACCGGTGTAGGGCCCGCGGCGGGTGGGCTCGAGCTCGTCGATGATCTCCATGCAGCGGACCTTGGGGCAGCCGGTGATGGTGCCGCCGGGGAACATGGCGCGGATGAGGTCGACGCTGTCGCGCGACGGGTGCAGGTGGCCGCGCACGTTGCTGACGATGTGGATGACGTGCGAGTAGTACTCGTTGACCATGAGCTCC
>CAIXSE010000587.1 GCA_903921965.1 uncultured Thermoleophilia bacterium
CTGGCGAAGATGGGCATCGAGCACGGCCACCCGCTGCGCGAGCAGGTCTTCTGGCTGGAGGACGGCCGCTGCCTGCGGCCCATGCTGGCGCCGAACCTGTACACGATGCTGCGGCGCCTGGGCCGCATGTGGGGCCGGCCGCTCGGCATCTACGAGATCGGCCCCTGCTTCCGCATGGACACGAAGGGCGCGATGCACCTCAACGAGTTCACGATGCTGAACCTCGTGGAGCTGGGCACGCCGGAAGACAGGTGCCGCGAGCGAATGACCGAGCTCGCGGCGCTCGTGATGGACGCCGCCGGCGTGCAGGACTACGAGCTCGTGAAGACCGAGTCCGAGGTGTACGGCCAGATGATCGACGTCGAGGTGAACGGCATGGAGGTGTGCTCCGCCGGTATGGGCCCGCACCCGCTCGACGGCAACTGGGGCGTCGTGGACCCGTGGGTGGGCCTCGGCTTCGGGCTGGAACGGCTCATCATGGCGCGCGAGGGGTTCCCCAACATCGAACGCGCCGGCCGCAGCCTGTCGTACGTGGACGGCATCAGGCTCAACATCTGACGCCACGGCGCCCGGCGGGAGCGGCCGTGCCGCCGGGTCAGCCCTTCTCGGCCCGGCACACCCACTTCGTGTCGGTCCAGGCCGCGCCGCCCGGCTCCGCGACGTGGGCCAGAAGGGCGCGCACGCGCTCGGCGGCCTCGCCCGTGCACCCCGTCGCGCGCAGCCAGTCGTCCATCTCGTGCCGCCTGGGGAAGCGGGCCTCACGGGTCACGCGCAGGCCCGCGGCGGCGAGCATGTCGACGAAGTCGTCGCGCGTGTAGTGGGCCACGTGAGTGGGGTCACGGAGCTTCTCCGCCTTCTGGACGCGCTCGTCCACGTAGAGCGTGTCCTCGAGCACGACGAGGCGGCGGCCGACGCGGGCCATCTCGGCGATGCCGCGCAGCGGGTCGGTGAAGTGGTGCACGGCGACGCGGCAGACGACGACGTCGAAGGACGCGTCGGCGAACGGCAGGTCCTCGGCCGCGCACACCACGTCCGGCCGCATGCCCGGCGCGGAGTCCGAGCTCGTGACGCGACAGCCGGCCTCGCGCAGGCGGCGCGCCACGTGCCCCCCGCCGGTGGCCACGTCCAGCGCCGTCACCCCCGGCCCCGGGTCGCACCACTCGACCAGCCGGTCGAGGTCCGCGCCCTCGGCGTGGGTGAGGCTGTCGCGGTAGTACTCGAAGCGGGCGTCCCACTCGTTCACGCCGGCTATGGTACCTCGCCGGCGGGCGGAGCGCCCCGGCGTCCGTTCGCCGGCCGGCGCCGCACGCGCGAGGGGCGGGCCGTGCGGCCCGCCCCTCGCGACACCCACGCCGGCCCGCGAGGCCGGCTCTCAGCCGCTCAGGCCGTCACACCCCCAGCAGCTCGTCGATCTTCTTGACGCCGTCGTTGGCGTCCTCGGCGTAGGCGTCGGCGCCGATCTGGTCGGCCCAGCGCTGGGTCGCAGGCGCGCCGCCGACGACGCACTTGTA
>CAIXSE010000588.1 GCA_903921965.1 uncultured Thermoleophilia bacterium
GCCGCCGTGTCGCTGCCAGACAGCCCGCACTGGGAGCACGAGTTCCGCTTCGCGGCCACGCCGCGCAGCCTGCCGGTGGCACGGCGGCGGGTGGCCGCCTTCGCCGAGGTGGGAGGACTGAGCCGGGACGAGCTCTTCGAGTTCAGCGTCGCCGTGGCCGAGGCTCTGGCCAACGCGCTCGTGCACGGCTCGCCGCACGGGTCCGGCGACGAGATCCGCGTGCGCTTCTACTGCTACGACGACGAGGTGGCCGTCGAGGTCGCCGACGCCGGCGGGGGCATGCAGGCCACACCCATCTGCATGCCCGGCGGCGCCGACAGCGGCGGCCGCGGCATCCACTTCATGCGCTCGCTCTGCGACGGCGTGCAGTTCACGTGCGACGGCGCCGGCACTCATGTCCTGCTCGTGAAGCGCCGACGGTAGGGGCGGCGGCCGGCCTCGCGCCCGACGTGTTCGCCGAGCTGCGCGCGGCCGAGCCCGGACGGCGGGTCGAGGTGATGCTGCCGGACACGCTTCTCGTCGAGGGCGACCCGGCGCTGCTCCGGGCGGTGGTGCAGAACCTGCTGGGCAACGCCTGGAAGTTCACCTCCGGCCGCGAGGTCGCGCACGTGGAGTTCGGCGTCGCGGAGGCCGACGGCGAGACTGCCTGCTACGTGCGCGACGACGGCGCCGGCTTCGACGAGGCCTACGCCGGCAGGCTGTTCGCGCCGTTCCAGCGTCTGCACACGCCGGAGGAGTTCCCCGGCACCGGCGTGGGACTGGCGACGGCGGAGCGCATCGTCCGGCGGCACGGGGGAAGAATGTGGGCGCGCGGTACTGTAGACTCCGGAGCGACGTTCTACTTCACCCTGCGGTGACGGGAGGCGACACGTGGCTGACGAGCGGCTGATCCTGCTGATCGAGGACAACGACGACGACGTACAGCTCACACTGCGCGCTTTGAAACAGCACCGCGTGGCCAACCGCGTCGAGGTGGCCAGGGACGGCGCCGAGGCCCTCGACCTGCTGTTCTGCCGCGGCGCGCACGCGGGGCGCGACCCCAAGATCCTGCCGAACCTCGTGCTGCTCGACCTCAAGCTCCCCAAGGTGGCCGGGCTCGAGGTCCTCGAGCAGATCCGCAGCGACCCCCGCACCAAGCGCGTGCCCGTGGTGGTTCTCACCTCCTCCAACGTGGAGAGCGACCTCGCCACCAGCTACGACCTGGGTGCGAACAGCTACATCCGCAAGCCCGTCGACTTCACGCAGTTCATGCAGGCCGTCGACAGCCTCGGCCTGTACTGGCTCGTGCTCAACGAATCGCCGCCGCCCACGGAGCCCTGAGCCCGCCGCGGCGGGAGCAACCGCCGTGGCCGACGCCGCGCTCCACGACCGTCTCTTCCTGCTCGACGGCAGCAGCCTCGCGTTCCGCGCGTACTTCGCGCTCCCCGAGAGCATCAGCACACGCGACGGCTTCCCCACGAACGCCCTCTACGGGCTCAGCCAGATGCTGCTCAAGATCGTCGCCGAGTACCGTCCGGCCGCCGTCGTCTGCGCCTGGGACGCGCGCGGCAAGACCTTCCGGCACGAGGCCTACGAGCAGTACAAGGCGCAGCGGCCCCCCATGCCGGACGCGCTCTCGCGGCAGTGGGAGCGGTTCCCCGCGCTGCTCGAGGCCTTCGGCGTCGTCAACCTCGTCAAGGAGGGGTACGAGGCCGACGACATCCTCGGCACGCTGGCGGAAGAGGCCAAACGGCAGGGGGTCAGGTCCATCGTGGTCACCGGCGATCGCGACGCCATGCAGGTCGTCGACGACGACATCTGGGTGATGAGCACCGGCCGCGGGGTCACCGACGTCAAGATCTACACGCCGGCCGCCGTGGTGGAGCGCTTCGGCGTCGCTCCGGCGAGCATCCCCGACTACATCGGGCTCAAGGGCGACAGCAGCGACAACATCCCCGGCGTGCCGGGGGTGGGGGAGAAGACGGCGGCGCAGCTGCTGCAGCAGTTCGGCAGCATCGAGGCGATGTACGAGCACCTCGACGAGGTCAAGAGCGACAAGCGGCGCGCGCTGCTCGCCGAGCACGAGGCCGACGCGCGCTTCTCGAAGCACCTGGCGACGATGGTGCTGGACGTGCCGCTCGAGGAGGACCTCGTGGCGCTGGTGGCGCGCGGCGGGTACAGCCTGCCCCTCGCCGCCGTCGACGAGGTGTTCGCGCAGTACGAGTTCACCAGCCTTCGGCGGCGCGTCCAGGAGATGGCCGCCGCGGCTGGCGCGCCCGCGGAGGGCGCGCCGCCGGCCGGCGCGCCGGCGTCCCCGGCGGCCGCCATCAGGCTCGTCCACGAGGCCGACGTCGGCCCGCTGGCCGCCGCCCTCGAGAAGGACGAGGCGGCCGTCGCCTTCGAGCCGGCCGGCGACGGCGACGGCCTGGTCGTCGCGGTGCACCGCGGCGGCGAGCTCGTGCAGCTGGCCGCCGCGCCCGCCGGGCGCCTGCCGGCGCTGTGGCTGCTGGCCGCGCACGCGGTCGTCCACGACGCCAAGGCGCAGCCCGGCTACCGGGCCGCCCCTGCGGGGCCGGCCTTCGACACCGCTGTGGCCGCGTACCTGCTGGCGCCGGAGGTGCCCGAGAAGCAGCGCGGCCTGTTCGCGCTCGCCGGCGCCGAGGACGGCGCCCTCCTCGTCGAGGCGCCGCAGGCCGAGGCCGCCGCGGCCACCCGCGCGCTGCTGACCTGGAAGGTCGCGGAGCGGCAGCGCCGGCAGCTCCTCGACCTCGGCCTCGAGCGGCTGTTCCGCGAGGTCGAGCTGCCGCTCGTGCACGTGCTCGCGCAGATGGAGGCGGCCGGCGTCAAGGTCGACCTGTACCGCCTCGGCGAGATCACGGCCCGGGTGCGCGACCGCGTCGACGAGGTGCGCGACGAGGTCTGGCGCCTCGCCGGCGGCGAGTTCACGATCGGCTCGCCGCAGCAGCTCGCCGAGGTGCTGTTCAGCCCGGACCGGCTCGGCCTCACGCCCGGCAAGAAGGGCAAGACCGGCTACTCCACCGACGCCCGCGTGCTGCGCGGCCTGCGTGCCGA
>CAIXSE010000589.1 GCA_903921965.1 uncultured Thermoleophilia bacterium
GCGCTGGAAGCCGGTGTTCATGTAGGCGCCGTTGTCGTAGCACACGTAGAGCATGTCGTGGCCGCGCTCCATGGCGCCGGAGAGCGCCTGCAGGCCGATGTCGTAGGTGCCGCCGTCGCCGCCGAAGGCGATGAACTTGACCTTGTCCTCGAGCCTGCCGCGGCGGCGCAGCGCGCGCCAGGCGGTCTCGACGCCGGAGAGGGTCGCGGCGGCGTTCTCGAAGTTGGTGTGGATGTAGCTGCCCTTCCACGACGTGTAGGGGTAGCGCGTGGTCGACACCTCGAGGCAGCCGGTGGCGCCGGCGACCACGTAGTGGGAGTCGACCTGGCCGAGCACCTGGTTGACGATGAGGGAGGCGCCGCAACCGGAGCAGAGGCCGTGACCGGCAGAGAGCGCCGGCGTCCTGGCGGCGACGGCCTGGACGCGGTCGCGGTGCTCGTAGTACAGCTCGGTGGGGACGAGCGCGTCGAACTTGCAGGCCTCGACGCAGTGGTTGCACGTCATGCAGCGGCGCTCGTCGAACGTGATGGTGCCGGCGAAGTGGCGCTCTTTGCCCTTGCCATGCGTGCGCGACTTGTCGAGGCGCACGTCGATACACTCCACGGGGCACTTCTTGGCGCAGGCGCCGCAGAAGGTGCAGGCGTGGCCGCCGCCCTCCTTGCGCCGCAGGTCGAACAGACCGACGCCCGGCAGCTTCTCCTGCAGTTCACGCACGGCGAACTCGTTCTCGGGGATCGGGTGGCCGTAAAGGTACTTCGATGTCTTTGGTCGAGCCATCACGGTTCTCCTGGCCGCCTGTGGGACTCCGCATAGTCCCGGGCGGTCTGCTCAGAGGGCACAGCAGCTGCGGTCACAGTCACTCGCCGGGGCGGAGGTCAGACGTCGTCGGCCGACGCTCACGAGAAACGGCGGCCTCGCGGCCGCCGTTAAACCCCTTCACGTAGTCAATACTACCGCAGGAAGGTCAAGTTGACGAGCGGGCGGGCGTTGCCCGGCGGCGGAGACGGGGGTGCGGACGGCCACGCGCCGGGAGGCGGCACGTGCGGGCCGCGGCGGCGTCCCGGAACGGCAGCCTCAGACCTGCAGCAGGCAGCGGACCGCCTCGGAGAAGCAGTCCGTGGTCGCCTTCGACAGCACCGCCTTCCGCAGCGCCTCGAACTGGTCCCAGACGGCGGCCATGAGACGCCCGCTCTGCTCGGAGTCCGGCCCCAGCTCGTCGAGCCGGGCGACCACCAGGCCCGGCGCCACGAACTCGATCGGCTTGTACACCCAGCGCACGCCGCGGACCTCGTCGTCGCTCCAGAACACCGCCCAGAACCTGAGGCCGTTGAGGTGGCCGTCGCGCACGCGGGCGGAGACCGAGACACTGTACTCGAGCGGGTCGCGGCGCCAGTACACGCAGGCGGCCGGGACGGTGTCGTCGACGAGCTTGGCCGCGGCCAGCTCCTCGCTCCCGCCGAGCTCTTCGGCGTACTCGAGGGCCGTGGCCGCCAGCACCTCCACGAGGTCCAGCGCGGCCGGCTGGAGCCGCGGGTCGAGCACGGAGCAGTACTCGTCCAGCGTGCCGCCGCTGGGGAGCGCGCTGTCCAGCATCCAGCTCTCGAGCCCGTGGTGGAACGGTCCGCGCGGCAGGGTGCCGAGCGAGAGCTCCTGGAAGCGCGAGGCCGTCGTCATCTCGAAGGCGCCGCCGGGCTGCCCGAAGGCTGCCCACGCCCGGCGCCTGGTCGTCCCCACTTCGGGGAACAGCGCCCACTCGGCCTGCGACACCGCGAGGCGGCAGGCCGGCTCGTACGGGAGTGCGAGCTGCCGGCGCGCGAGGGGCGCGGAGCGGAAGAGCGTGTCGCTGAACGACGCCTCGAGGCCGAGCCCGCCGAAGGCGCCAGCCGGCCGCACGGCCGGGTACTTGTAGCAGGGGCGCAGGCCGGCGATGCCGACGGCACGGGCGCCGGCCTGGGCCATCACCCGACTCAGTGACGGGGCGGGCTCCGGCGGCGGCGTACCGGCGTTCCCACTGCCTGCCGCGGGGGTTGGGGGGCCGTCAGCCTGCTGCGCCACGCCTGCCGCTGCCCGTTCGTCCGCTCACGGGTGTACAGGGTAGCACCCCGCCCGCGGGGGCTGCACGCCGGACGGTCGCCCGCGAGCAGGCGAAGCACAGTACACTTCGTGCGAACGAGTCCGACCGAAAGGAGGCGCGATCATGAGCGACGAGCCGCGGTACACCGTGCCCGACGACGACCCGGACGACGACATGCCGGTCGAGGTCCACCCGTGCGGGGACATCTTCGACGCGCACGACAGCGTGATCGTCACCGACACAGACCAGCTGGGAGGCTGAGCGGGCGGCGCCTGCAGGGCCGGGAGCACCGTCAGGCGTCCATCCCGGCGTCTTCTTCGACCGGCACGCCCACGGTGAAGAAGAACGTCGCCCCGCGGCCGACCTCGCCGGTCGCCCAGCACCGCCCGCCGAGGCGGGCGACGACGCGGCGCACGGTGGCCAGGCCGACGCCGCTGCCGGCGAACTCCGAGTCGGCGTGCAGCCGCTGGAACGGCTGGAACAGCTTGCCGGCGTAGAGAGGGTCGAAACCGGCGCCGTCGTCGCGGACGAAGAAGACGCGCTCTCCCCCGGCGTCCAGCTCCCCGAGCTCGATGGTCGCCGGGTCTCCGGCCGACGTGAACTTCCAGGCGTTGCCGAGCAGGTTCTCGAGGACGACGCCCATCAGCTCGGCATCGGCCTCCACGACGACGCCCTCGGCGATCACGCTGCGCACGTGACGCTCCGGGTCCTGCTGGCGGAGGCGCTGCAGTACGGCCTCGGCCGCGGCGCTGAGGTCCACCCTGCCGATCTTCACCGGGCGGCGCGACAACCGTGAGAGCGAGAGCATCGCGTCGATGAGCTCCACCATCCGCGCCACGTTCGCGCGCACCCGCAGCAGGTTCGCGCGGCCGGCGTCGCTCAGGGCCGCCCCCTCGTCCTCGAGCACGATCCCGCTGAAGCCGTCGATGGCACGCAGCGGGGCGCGCAGGTCGTGCGACACCGAGTAGGCGAACGCCTCCAGCTCCTCGTTCGCCGTCTTCAGCTGCACGGTGCGCGCCCGGACCCGCTCCTCGAGGCGGGCGTTGAGCTCGGCGAGCGCCTCGCCGGCCTCCACCTCCCGCTGGATGTCGCGCCAGCCGCCGGCGCGGCCGATCACCTCGCCGGCGTCGTTCAGCAGAGGCCGGACCGTGATGGACACCCAGCGGTAGTCGCCGGCCCTGGTGCGGACCCGAAGGTCGTACGTCGCCGGCGTCCCGGCGACCACCGAGGTCTGGCCGGTGCGGAGCGCCTCCCGGTCGTCGGGGTGGACGAACTCGGCCAGGGAGTGCCCCACGATCTCGTCCGGCCGCCAGCCGAGCAGGCCGTCGACGGACGGGGACAGCCACTCGGCCACGCCGTCGACGCTGGCGCGGAACACCACGTCGGTCGCGTTCTCGGCGATGAGGCGGTAGTAGTGCTCCGATGCCTCGAGCATCCGCTCCGTCGCGCGGAGCTCCGTGATGTCGGCGCCGAACACCGCGAGCCGCTCCACCACCCCGTCGCCGCGCACCGGGTAGACACTGTTCAGCATGATCTGGCCGCCTCGCACGTCCTCGAACCGGACCGGCTCCCCCGTCTCGACCACACGCCGCACTCGCACCCGGCGGCGGGCCGCGACGTCCGCAGGGATGAGCGAGTAGATGTCCGCGCCGACGAAGTCGTCGAGGCTGACGCCGATACGCCGGGCCGCCGTCTCGTTGGCGGCCAGCACCCTCCCGTCGATGTCCATGAGGAACGCCGACTCGGTGATGGCGTTGAGCAGCGACCTCAGCGTCTCCTCGCCGAGGACGGCGACCTCCTCCCGGCGGCGCTGCTCGGTGATGTCGGTGGAGATGCCGCAGACGGCCACCACCTCCCCCGTCGCCGAGCGCAGCGGGTACTTGACCGTGAGGTAGGTGTGAGTGCCGTCGTCCTCTTCGCTGGTCTCCTCGACGTGCAGCGTGGACGCCTCGCGCAGGACGCGTTCGTCGTTGGCGCGGTGCTGGTCGGCGATGGCCGCGGGGAGGATGTCGTGCGTGGTCCGCCCCAGCAGCTCGTCCCGCTCGCGCTTGAACAGGCGGCACAGTGCCGCGTTGGCGAAGGTGAAGTGGTTCTCGCGGTCCTTGACGTAGACGAGCGCCGGCGACGCGTCGAAGACGGCGGCCAGCAGGCCGGCGTCGACCGCATGACTTCCTGAGGCCTCCACACGTCCTCCCCTGAAGGCTCGCGACCCGGTCGCCGGTCCCCCATGGCCGGCTCCGGCCCAGCAGGACCATCATACCCCGGGCCGACACGCGATCATGCGCGGGGGCGGGCCGGAGGCGATAGAGGCCCCGCGCGGACGACCCGCTCCGCGGGCACGGTATCGGCGACCGGTCGTCCGCACCCGGGCGGGGTCGGCGAAGGGACGCACGGAAGGCGGGGACTCGGGTGGAGGGACCGGCGGGCGGACCGGCGGGCGTGGGGCTGGTGGGCGCACGTGGATTCGAACCACGGACCTCTTCCTTATCAGAGAAGCGCTCTAACCGACTGAGCTATGCGCCCACAAGGGCCTAGGAGTCTACGAGCGGCCGCTGCGAGCGTCAACCGCGGTGAGCCTGTGCGCGGGGACGACCCACGCGCTCGTCCGGCGTCCCGACCCGATCGGCGTTCCATGTGGTCACCTGTTGTCACCTCTCTCGGACCTGTTTACATTGAGTCAGATGACCTGTTCCCGGCGCAGAGAAGGACCACGATGACCTCCGTGAGCATCACCGAACTCAAAGCCCACCTCGCCGACTACCTCCGGCGCGTACAGCACGGCGAACGGTTCCACGTCACCGTGCGCGGCAGGGAGGTCGCCGACATCGTTCCCGCCGACCCGGCGCGCGCCGCCATCTGGGCGATGGTCGAGCGCGGCGAGGCACAGTGGAGCGGCGAAGAGATGGTGGTTCCCGACGACCTGCCGCTCAACACCGGCCGCATGCTGTCCGACATCGTCCTGGAAGACCGGGGGCCGTACTGCGACGACCCCGACGATCAGGCGACGTGATCGTCTACCTCGACACCAGCGCCTTCGTGAAGCTCGTCCTTCAAGAACCCGGCAGTGCCGAGGTCGGGGGTTGGTTCACGAGCGCACGATTCGCCGCCTCCAGCGTCATCACGTATCCGGAGTCGTGCGCGGCCATCGGCCGGCGCGGCCGCACTCAAGGAACGGACCCGTCATGGCCGACGATGTGGCTGGCGCAGCTGGAAACCAGCTGGCGACGCACGATCATCGTCCCGATCCTCGAGCGTCGGGCCGGCGAGCTGGCTCTCACACACAGACTGCGAGGCATGGATGCCGTCCACCTGGCCGCGGCGCTCACGCTTCGTGAGCAGCTGGGCGCCATGGCATCTGAGGAGCGCGTCGCATTCGCCGCCTTTGACCGCAGGCTCCTGGAGGCCGCCGAGCGCGAAGGCTTCGCCACGCTCGGCGGCC
>CAIXSE010000590.1 GCA_903921965.1 uncultured Thermoleophilia bacterium
ACGGCGCGGACCCCGCTAGAAGGTCGCGTAGTAGGCGGCGAACCCGGCGCCGGCGAACAGCGCCGCGATGATCCAGAAGCGCACGATGATCTTGGTCTCCGACCACGCCTTGAGCTCGAAGTGGTGGTGGAGCGGCGCCATCAGCAGCACCCGCCGGTGGAAGACCTTGAACGTGAAGACCTGCAGCGCCACGGAGCCGGCCTCGATCACGAACAGGCCGCCGATGATGAGCAGCACGAACTCGGTGCGCGTCATCACGGCCATGCCGGCGATGGCGCCGCCGAGGCCGAGCGACCCCGTGTCGCCCATGAACACGTCGGCGGGGAAGGTGTTGTACCAGAGGAAGCCCAGGCAGGCCCCGCCGATGCAGCCGGCCACCACCATGAGGTCGCTGATGCCGGGGTCGCTGGCGTTGCGTCCGATGATGAAGGCGATCCCGGCCATGGCGACGAGGACGATCGCCGAGGCGCCCGCCGCCAGGCCGTCGAGGCCGTCGGTGAGGTTCACGGCGTTGGAGAACCCGGCGATGGTCAGGAAGATCACCGTGTAGTACAGCCAGAGGGGCAGCGTGAGCTTCCAGGCCGTGAAGGGGATGTCGACGCGCGTGTCGAGACCCACGAAGTGCAGGGCGACGAAGCCGATGAAGAGGGCCAGAGCGAGCTGCAGGACGAGCTTGTAGCGCGCCGAGAGACCGAGCGAGCGGCGGCGCACGATCTTGATCCAGTCGTCGGCGAAGCCGATGGCGGCGTTGCCGAGCGCGGCGATCATGACGGTGATGGAGGCGACCGAGAAGCGGCTGAAGATGAGGAACGGGACGATGACCGCCAGCCAGATGAGCATGCCGCCCATCGTGGGCGTGCCCTCCTTGGTCTTGTGGCCCTCGGGGCCCTCCTCGCGGATGTTCTGGCCGAACTCGTTGACGCGCAGCCAGCGGATGAAGGCGGGGCCGATGACCAACATGAGGATCATCGCGACGACGCCGGCGCCCATGGCCCTAAGCATCGGCACGCTCCCGTGACGGCGGGACGGAGCCGGCGGCGGCCGCAGCCTCGTCCGGGGCCGAGGACCCGGCGGTCAGCGCCGCAGCGACGCGCTCCAGGCGCAGGCCGCGGGACGCCTTGACCAGCACGGCGCTGCCCGGCGGCACGACCTCGGGGAGCGCCGTGACGCACTCGTCCACGGTGGCGAACCAGCGCTCGCCGCGCGCCCCCGTGAGGTAGGCGCGCGCGAGCTCGCCGACCGCCACCAGGCGCACGCCGATGTCGTCGCAGTAGCGCCCGACGTCGTGGTGGTACGCCGGGGCGCCCTCCCCGAGCTCGTACATGTCGCCGATCACGGCCACTTTGGGCCTGCCGTCGGCGATGCTCGCGAGATGGTCGAGGGCGGCGCGCATGGCCACCGGGTTGGCGTTGTACGCGTCGTTGAGGAGGAGGCCGCCGCCGGCGAGGGCCGAGACGGCGCCGCGGAGGTCGCTGAAGGCGACCTGGGCGGCGCCGGTGCGTGCCTTGTCGAGCGGGTACCCGAGCTCGACGAAGGCGCCGAGGGCGGCCAGGGCGTCGCGCAGGTAGTGGCCGCCGGTGAAGCTGAAGAGCATCTTCGCGCGGTGCCGGAAGGCGTCGACCAGCACCTGCGTGCCGTCGCCGCGCCGCTCCACGTCGGTGAAGTGCACGTCCGCGTCAGGTTCGCCGAACGTCACCACGCGGCCGCGGAACGCGGCGAGGTGGGGCTCGAGCAGCCGCTCACCGGCCGGGACGACCACCGTGCCGCCGCCGAGCTCCTCGATGAGCTCGGCCTTGGCCGCGGCGACGTCCTCGATGGTGCCGACCAGCTCGAGGTGCACCGGGGCGATCGTGGTGATGACGCCCACGTCCGGCAGCGCGACCTGGGCGAGCGCGCGGATCTGCCCCCTGCCGCGCATCGCCATCTCGACGACCACGACCTCGGTGTCGGGCTCGACGGCGAGCAGCGTGAGGGGCACACCGACCTCGTTGTTGTGGTTCGCCGTGGTCGCGACCGTGCGCGCCACCGGACGCAGCAGCGCGGTGAGGATGTCTTTGGTGGACGTCTTGCCGGCGCTGCCGGTGATGCCGACGACGCGCGCGCCGGAACGCCGGCGCACCTCGGTGGCCAGCGCCTGCAGCGCCCGCAGGCCGTCGTCGACGACGATCGCCGGGGCGTCGGCCGGCAGGGCGGCCGCGGTCTGCTCCCGCACCACCACGGCCGCCGCCCCCGCGGCGAGCGCCGCGGCGGCGTAGGCGTCGCCGTCGAAGGACTCGCCGCGCAGGCCGATGAAGAGGTCGCCGGGCTCGAGGCGCCGGGAGTCGGTGGTCGCCGAGGCGACCACCGTGCCGCGGCGCCCGCCGCGCAGCTCCCCGCCGCAGGCGGCCGCGACCTCGGCGAGCGTCAGCGGGAGCACGCCGTCACCACTCCCCGCCGAGCTCCGCGAGCAGCTCCGCTGCCACCTGGCAGTCGTCGAACGGGATGCGGCGGTCGCCGACGAGCTGGCCCTGCTCGTGGCCCTTGCCGGCGATGACCACGCAGTCGTCGTCGCGGGCCTCGTCGAGGGCCAGGCGGATCGCCAGCCGGCGGTCGGGCTCGACGGTGACGCGCGCTCCGAGCTCGTCCGGCACGCCGGCGACGATCTCGTCGATGATGGCGAGCGGCTCCTCGCTGCGCGGGTTGTCGGAGGTGACGAACGAGAGGTCGGCGAGCCTCGCCCCGATCCCGCCCATGAGCGGGCGCTTGCCGCGGTCGCGGTCGCCGCCGCAGCCGAAGACGGCGAGCACGCGCCCTCGCGTGACGCTGCGCGCGGCGC
>CAIXSE010000591.1 GCA_903921965.1 uncultured Thermoleophilia bacterium
CGGGTACCGCCGTGGCGGCCCGATCGCCGTCGTCACCAACCTCTGCGTGCTGAAGTTCGACGAGGTCACCCGCGAGATGTACCTGGCCGAGCGCTACGAAGGCGTCACGCCGGAGCACGTCCAGGAGCACACCGGCTTCGCGCTGGACGTGTCGCGCGCGACCGTTGCGGAGCCGCCGACTGCGGAGGAGCTGCGGATCCTGCGCGACGACGTCGATCCGCAGCGGCTCATCCTCGGCTGACGCCGCCGCAGGCGCCCGCTCCACACGCCCGGCGACACAGACGACGCGAAGACGGCAGGCCATTCCGGCCTGCCGTCTTCGTACTATGTGGTCAGTGCGTCCCTATGCGCCTTCCTGCACAAGCTGTCTAATCGGCCCAATCGGGCCAGGCGGCTGGAGGGGATCCCCGCTGGTGCCTGGGTCTGGGGCGGCGGCTTCCTCGCGCAGTGGGGAGCCCTCGACTTCGCCGGCGGCGCGGTGGTACACACCAGCGCCGGCATGGCGGCCCTGGCCTCCGTCTGGGTGGTCGGCCGCCGCGTGTTCGGCAAGGGCGAGCGCAGCATCCCGCACAACATCGCCTTCGTCGGGCTCGGGACCGCACTGCTCTGGTTCGGCTGGTTCGGGTTCAACGGCGGCGACTCGTTCACCGCGGGCGGCGTGGCGGCCCAGGCGTTCGTGAACACCGACATCTCCGGCTCGATCGCCATGTGCACCTGGCTGTTCATCACCTGGAAGGTGGACGGCAAGCCCAGCCTCATCGGCGCCTTCACCGGCGCCGTGGCCGGTCTGGCCTGCATCACGCCGTGCGCGGGCTACGTCCCGACGTGGTCGGCCTTCATCATCGGCATCCTGGCCGGCTCGGTGTGCTACGGCGCCGTGAAGTTCAAGGAGCGCATGAAGTGGGACGACGCCCTCGATGTGTGGGCGGCCCACGGCGTCGGCGGCATCATGGGGTGCGTCCTGCTTGGCGTGTTCGCCAGTCTCGCAGTGAACGCCGCGGGCGCGGACGGGCTCGTGCACGGCAACGCGAAGTTCCTCGGCGTGCAGGCGCTCACCGTGCTGATCATCGGCGCCTATTCGTTCGTGGTGACGTGGGTGATCCTCAAGGTCGTCAACCGCTTCCAGCCGGTGCGCGTGCCCGACGCGGTAGAGCTCAAGGGCCTGGACAGCGAACTGCACGGCGAGAGCGCGTACATCCTCGAGTAACCGACGGACGAAGGCTCACCGAGGGGTGCGCCGCCGGGGGCGCCCCTCGGTGACGCCCGTGCGGCCGGCCGGGGCCCGCGTGCCCCGTCCGCCCGCCTGAGGCGCGAAGAGGGCGAGGCTGAAAGGGAGCAGCCCCGCCCTCTTCGCGCCTTCCCGTCGCACTCACCCACGCGAGTGCGGGCACCCCGCCCCGGATGGACGATTCACCTGAATCAGGTGAAGACGCGCCGGGCCGCGGCCCCCAGTCTTGCGCCATGGGGTCGGGCGACGGTGAAGGAGGCACCGATGGACTGACTCCGGCCGGCGCTCGCAGCGAGGCGGGGGCTCTCCCTGTGCGCCGGTCCCATTCGGGGCTGCCCGCCGCCAGGCGGGCTGGGTGAAAGGGGTTACCGATGAACAGGGCCAAGCTCTGCGTGCTGGTGCTCGTCGTCGCGCTGGGGGTCCTCGTGCTGGCCGTTCCGGTGGCCGGCGCCGCGCAGAAAGTCATCCCTCCGAACGCCACGCCGAACGGCCTCTCCTACAGCGAGTGGTCGGTGAAGTGGTGGCAGTGGGTGCTTTCCATCCCGCAGGATGAGAACCCCTGCTTCGACCAGACCGGCGAGAACGTCGCGGTCGGGCAGGAGGGCCACGTCTGGTTCCTCGCCGGGACCATGGAGCCCGACAACGTGGGGGCGATGAACGCCACGCGCACGGCCACCATCCCTCACGGCACGATGCTCTTCGTCCCGATCCTCAATGGTGAGATGTCGCCTCCTGAAGCGCCTGGCGCGACCTGGCAGGACCTGATCGACATCGTCACGAGCAGCGTCGACGTCGCCCAGCTGACCGAGCTCGAGGTCGACGGCCGCGCGGTCCCGGTGACGCAGGAGTTCAGGGTCCACTCCACAGCGGTGGAGGCGGACGCGCCGACGTACACCATGCCGCCCGGAGGCGTGCTCGAGCCTTACGGCGTGCCGCCGGGTACCTACCCCTTCTACTGCGACGGCTACTACGTGATGCTCGCCCCACTGGCGACCGGCGAGCACACGCTCGTCATCCACGGCAGGTCGGGGACCGACACCTGGACCTTCGAGACGGAGGTCACCTACTACCTGACGGTCGAGTGAGCTGACCGTCACGACGCGCTGAGCGGAGACGCGGAGAGGGCGGGGCTGCAAGCGAGCGGCCCCGCCCTCTCCGCGTCATGCGGCGCCTCACATGGCGGCGCGCCGGTGAGCGGTGCGCTTACTCGCGCCAGCGGAGCGACGGCAGCGAGAAGTGCGGCAGGTGCGGCATCTCCGGGAGCAGCTTCTTCGCCGACTTCGCGGTCTGCAGGCTGATGATCGCCATGAGGCCGAAGCACACCACGCCGACGAACGGGAACAGCATGAGCACGGCGAGCGGACGCACCGGGTCGACGATGCGCTTGTACTCGGCCTGGCCGCCGGCGATCTCGATGTACCCGACCGGCGTGGCCTGCACGCCGCCGCCCTGGCCGTAGCCCACCTGGTCGGGCGCTTCCTCGTC
>CAIXSE010000592.1 GCA_903921965.1 uncultured Thermoleophilia bacterium
ACGTCGTCCATGAGACGCTCCCTCGGGACAGGCACCGGGCCCGCGCGCGCCTCTGCGGGCGCGCGCGAGCACCGCGCGGAGTGCCCGCATGATAGCGAGGGGGCCTCGGCCGCGTCAACGCCTCTTCCGCTGGTGCTGCGAGGAAGCGTGATGCACACCGTAGAACAGCCGCCGAAAGAGCCCACAGACAAGAGAACATCCTGAGAATCGCGCACATCGCCGGACTCTCGTGCCAGACCGTCCGCCCCGCACGCGGCGAGGCGCGTCAGCCGATGACGCGGGCGAGGTCTTCGCAGGCGCAGAAGACGTGCGCGCCGAGCTCGTCGTCCAGGGCCGGCGGCCGCGACGAGAACAAGGCGACGACCACGCCGGCCTCGGGGACCACGTGGACCCGCTGGCCGAGCCAGCCGGCGGCGCTGAACGTGACGTGAGCGGTCGCCTCGGTCACCCAGAAGCAGCTGCGGTACGAGCAGCCGTCCCACGAGCGCGCCGCCACCCAGTCTTCGGCGGCGGCGGCGAACGCCTGCTTGTCGCCGTTGCGGCGGACGTCGTCGAGCCACGCGGCGGGGACGACCTGCCTGCCGCCGCAGCGCCCCCGGTCGCAGAGCATCCGCCCGAACCTCGCCAGGTCGCGGAGGCTGCAGCAGAACCCGCCCTCGAGCTGGGCCGACCCGGCCCCGTCGAGGGCGATGTAGGCGTCGTGCTCGGTGCCGAGAGCGCTCCACACGCGGTCCGCGATGAGCCGCGGCATCGCGGTGCCGCTCGCCCGCTCCATCACCCAGCCGAGCACGAGGGTGTCGAGCGACACGTAGTGGAAGGCGCGGCCGTGGTCGCCCTGCTTCCGCGTGGTCAGGGCGAAGTCGTAGACGGAGCCGGGCTCGTCCGCCGCCAGACCCGGCTGCACGCCCTCCAGACGGCACAGCCTGGCACCCTCGCAGGCCGGGTCGTCGAGGTCGTCGACGTAGCGGATGCCGACCGTCATGTCGAGGAGGTGCCGCAGCGTGGCGTCGCCGTAGGCGCTGCCGGCGAGCTCGGGGACGTGGGAGACGACGGCGTCGTCCACGGCCAGCACGCCGTCGGCCACGAGGGTGGCCATCACGCACGAGGCGATGGACTTGGTGACGGACATGGCCAGGTGCGGCGTCTCCGGCCGCAGGCCGTTGAAGTACCGCTCGTAGACCAGCCGGCCGTCCACGAGGACGGCGATGCCGTCCACGAAGCAGGTCTCGAGCATCTCGCGGAGCGGCCAGGCGCCGCCGTCGGCCCGGGCCACCCTGAGGTCGTCAAGGTCCCGGGGAGCGGCCGGGAGCGGAGCGACCGTGCCGCCGCGCCCGGCGACGTCGGCGGTGGGCGAGAGCTCGCGCACGTGCCGCATGTACCAGCGCGTCAGCCGCGGCTCGGCGTACACCTGGTCGAGCCGCACGCGCTGCGCGGGCGGCGGCGGGAAGCCCTGCATGATCCGCCCGTCGACGACGTCCCCGTCCGCCACCGTGCCTGCCTCCCCGCCGCGCTGCCGCCGCGGCTCAGATGAACTCGGTGTGGCCGTCGACGCCGATGGTCTGGCCGGAGATCCGCTCCCCCTGGTCGGAGCACAGGAAGAGGATCATCGCGGCCACGTCCTCGGGGGCCACGAACGTGCGCAGCGAGCAGCCGCGCGTCCAGTCTTCGCGGAGCTGCTCGCAGGTGATGCCGCGCTGCTCCGACTCGAGGCGGATCACGCGCTCCAGCCGCTCGCCCTCCACGCCCCCGGGGGCGATGGCGTTGGCACGCACGCCGAACGGTCCGAGCTCCATGGCGATGGTCTTGGTGAAGCCGATGATGGCCCACTTGCTGGCCACGTAGGGCGAGCGCGAGGGCCCGCCGAAGAAGCCGTAGTGGGACGACATGTTCACGATGCTGCCGGACCCCTGCGCCTTGAGGACCGGCGCCGCCCGCCGCGTGCACAGGTACGCGCCGGTGAGGTTCACGTCGAGCGTGCGGCGCCACTCGGCGGGAGGCACGTCCTCCACGCAGGCCACCGGACCGCCGACGCCGGCGTTGTTGACCAGCACGTCGAGGCCGCCGAGCTCCGCCAGCGCCCCGTCGAAGAGCCGGTCCACGTCGTCCTCGCGCGAGACGTCGGCGACGCAGCCGCGCAGCGGAGGGTCCTGACGGCCGAGGCCGTCCACGAGCGCCTCGTCCACGTCGCACGTGTACACGCGCGCGCCGGCCTGCGCGAACGCGCGCGCGATGACGCTGCCGATGCCGCTGCCGCCGGCCGTCACGATCACGCGCGCGCCGTCCAGACCGCTCAGCTCCATGTCACGACCCCTTCCTTCGACCCACGGGCAGGCCCCAGAACCTGCACCGCCCCCGGGAAGCTGTCAAGCCCGCCGGGCCGGAAGCGGCGCGGCGGGCGCCGGGTCAGTGAGGCGCCCGCCGCGCGGGAGAGGCCGGGCGCGCGTGCCGCAAGGGGGAAAGAGGCAGCGCGCCGGCCGTGAGGATCCACGAACGCCGGCCCGCGGCTCACGGCGTCCGCAGGCCGAGCTTGACGCGTGCCTCGGCCGGCGTCAGCGGACGCGCGCCGAGGCTCTCGACGATGCCCACGTCGTGGGTGACGAGGTCCGCGTTGCTCGCGAACACGCCGCGCCGCAGGTACAGGTTGTCCTCGAGGCCCACGCGCACGTTGCCGCCGAGGAGCAGCGCCTGGGCCACGAAGGGCATCTCCAGGCGCCCGAGCGCGAACGCCG
>CAIXSE010000593.1 GCA_903921965.1 uncultured Thermoleophilia bacterium
AGGCTGGACCGCGCCGAGGTCGAGGTGGCGGCGGCCGGCGAATTCGACCATATTGTGGTGAACGACGACGTTTCACGGGCCGCCGCAGAGGTGGCGGCCATCATCGCAGACAGACGAAAGGGAACCTGACTTGGACAAGCCCCGCATCGACGAGCTCCTCCCGCACGCCGACGGCTCCAGGTACGAGCTGGTCATGATCGCCGCCAAGCGCGCGCGCCAGATCAACAGCTACTACCACAGCCTGGGCGAGAACACGATGGGCATCGAGGACCTCACGCCGCCGCTCATCAACACGCGCAGCACGAACCTCCTCACCATCGCCTTCGAGGAGATCGTCGACAACAAGATCGAGCACACCTGCCCCGAGTGACGGCGGCGTGAGCGAGCGCGCCCAGAAGGCGGCCGGAGGCGGCCGTGGCGTCCTCGTCGGGGTGACCGGCGGCATCGCCATCTACAAGGCGGTCGAGCTGGTCCGCGGGCTGGCGAAGGACGGCTTCGAGCCGTTCGTCGTCACCACCGAGGCGGCCCGCCGCTTCGTCATGCCGCTGACGTTCGCCGCCGTGTCGCAGGCGCCCGTCCTCGACGACGACAGCGCCTGGCAGGCCGGCGGCGGCTGGTTCCAGCACATCGAGGCGGCGCGCGCGGCGCGGGTCATGGTCGTCGCCCCGGCGACGGCCAACACCCTGGCCAAGATGGCCGCCGGCCAGGCCGACAACCTGCTCACCGCGATCTACCTGGCCTTCCGCGGCCCGGTCATCGTGGCACCCACCATGAACTGGGCCATGAACGAGCACCCGGCCACGGTCGAGAACCTCCGGGTGCTCGCCGCGCGCGGGGTGGAGGTGCTGCCCACGGAGTCGGGAGAGCTGGCCTGCGGGGAGGAGGGCTCGGGCCGCATGGCCTCGCCCGAGGCCATCCGCATGGCCGTGCATCGCGCCTTCGCGAGCACCGCCGCGGGCCCGCTCGCGGGGAAGAAGGTGGTCGTCACTTCCGGCGGTACGCGGGAGCGCATCGACGCCGTGCGCTTCATCGGCAACCGCTCCAGCGGCAAGATGGGCCGGGCGGTGGCCGACGAGGCGTACCTGCGGGGCGCCCGCGTGGCGCTCGTGACGACCCAGCCTGCCGCCGGCGTCCCGTACGACGTCGTCCCGGTCGAGAGCGCCGACGACATGGCCGCGGCGGTCGGCAGGGAGCTGCAGGACGCCGACGTGCTGGTCATGGCGGCCGCGGTCGCCGACTTCCGCCCGAAGGACGTCGACGACGGCAAGATCGCCCGCGGCGACCGTGAGACCCTCACTCTGGAGCTCGTGCGCACGGTCGACGTCCTTGCGGGCACGGCGCGCCCCGGCCTGTTCCGCGTCGGCTTCGCCGCCGAGGCCGGCCCGCAGCTCCAGCGCGCGCGAGAGAAGAAGGCCGCGAAGGGCGTCGACCTGCTGGTGTTCAACGACATCCTCGCGGAGGGCGTCGGCATCGGCGCCGACGAGAACGAGATCACCATCATCGGGGCCGCCGGCGAGACGCACGTGCCGCGCACCAGCAAAGCCGTGTGCGCAGCCGCGATCGTCGACCACATCGAGGCGGGTCTTACGCGATGAGCGACGACACCCGCGACCGGGTCGTCGCCCTCCTTCAGGCTCGCGTCGACGGCGAGCACCTGCGCCGGCACATGCTGGCCACCGAGGCCATCATGCGCGCGCTCGCGGTGCGGCTCGGCGACGACCCTGGGCTCTGGGGCCTCGCCGGCCTGGCGCACGACCTGGACTCCGAAGAGACGGAGCACGACTTCGCCCGGCACGGTCTGGGGGCCGCGGAGGCCCTGCGCGACCTCGGGGCGCCCGAGGCGGCCGCGCACGCGGTGGCGGCCCACAACCCCGGCACCGGGGTCGAGGCCGCCGCCCCGATCGACGTCGCGCTGATCGCCGCCGACCAGCTCAGCGGACTGATCACAGCCGCCGCCCTGGTCCGTCCCGAGAAGGACCTCGCCGGTGTGCAGGCCAAGTCCGTGCGCAAGCGCTACCGCGAGGGTGCCTTCGCGCGCGGCGTCGACCGCGAGTCGATCGCCCGCTGCACCGAGCTCGGCATCGAGCTCGACGACTTCATGGCGCTGGGCCTCGAGGCGATGCAGGGCATCGCCCCCGAGCTCGGCCTCTGACGGTCCCGTGGACGCCTGCGTCCGGCGCGAGCCGGCCTTCGAGGACGAGAGCGAGGCCTACGACCTCTTCACCCGCGGGGTGGCCTTCCTGCGCGACAGGCACCCGGCCCAAGCCGCCATGCTCCTGCGGAAGGCCCTGGCGCTGGAGCCCGGCCGCAACTCCATCCGTGAGGGCCTCGGGCGGGCGGAGTTCGCGCTCGGCCGCCACGAGGAAGCCGCCTCGCTCTTCGAGGAGCTGCTGGCCGACTGCCCCGACAGCGACTACGCGCACTACGCCCTGGGCCGCTGCCTCCTCGAGCTCGGGCGTGACGGTGAGGCGCGGGCCCACCTGCGGCTGGCCCGCGCTCTGGCGCCGCACAGCGAGCTCTACCGCGAGGCGCTGGCGGGCGCCGGGGACTGAAGCGCCCGGGTGCCGCCGGCGTCCCGCGTCAGCCGGGGACGACCGGCGGGGGCGGAGGAGCCGGATGCTCGCCGCCGGCCGGCCGCGGCGCCGTACCCGGCACGAGGGGCGGCGCCCAGGCCCGGGCCCCGCCGGGTCCCGTCTGCGGCGGCCACACCTGGGGGCCTCCCGGCTGTGCCGGCGGCGTCTGCGCCGCCGCGCCGCCGGCCGCGAACCCCTGCCGGCTGGGGGTGAGCGCATCGGGTGTGGCGTGCGCCATCTCGAGCAGCACGGCGATGCGCTGCTGGATGGGCGGGTGCGTGTCGAAGAGGCCGGTCGACTCCTTGAGCTTCTTGCCCTTCAGCGGGTTGGCGATGAACAGGTGCGCCGTGGCGCGGTTGGCGCTCTGCAGCGGGCGCGGGTCGGCGGCGATCTCGTTGAGGGCGCGCGCCAGGCCCAGCGGGTTGCGCGTGAGCTGCACCGCCGTGGCGTCGGCCAGGTACTCGCGGCGCCGCGAGATGGCGAACTGCACCATGTAGGCGGCCAGGGGCGCCAGGACCGCCAGGACGAGGGCCACGATCATGAAGATCATCTGGCCCTCGTTGCCGCCGCCGTCGCTGCCGCCGCGGCGGCGCCCCATGCCGCCCCAGAACGTCCAGCGCAGGAAGAAGTCGGCGATCAGCGCGACCATGCCCACGAGCACGCCGACGAGCATGGCGAAGCGGATGTCGTAGTTGCGCACGTGCGAGAGCTCGTGGGCGAGCACGCCCTGCAGCTCGTCGCGGTCGAGGCGCTGCAGCAGACCGCGGGTCACGGCGACCGCCGCGTGCCGCGGGTCGCGGCCGGTGGCGAACGCGTTCAGCGCCTGGTCCTCGATGACGTACACCGCCGGGGGCGTCGCCAGGCCGGCGGCGATGCTGACCTCCTCCACGACGTTGACCAGTTGCGGCTCGTCGTCGTGGCCCACGCGGTGGGCGCCGCTGACGGCCAGCACCATCTTGTCGCCGGTGTAGTAGCCGATCACGCTCCACAGGATGGCGGCGATACCGAACACGCCGAGCAGCCCGACGCCTCCGTAGGTGCTCCCGACGAAGGCGTACCCGATGGCGAACCCGAGCACGGCCAGGATGCACACCACGAGCCCCATGAGCAGCCACGAGGCCCGCCGGTTGCGGGCGATCTGTTCGTACATGGCGTGGCGCTGCGCGCCGCTCAGCGCAGGTCGACCGTGGGCACTTCCCGGTCGCCGGCGGGAGCCTCGAAGAACTGGCGGGCGGTGAAGTTGAACATCCCCGCGATGATGTTGCTCGGGAACATCTGGATCTTGTTGTTGTAGGTGAGCACGCTGTCGTTGTAGAACTGCCGCGCGAAGGAGATCTTGTTCTCGGTCGCCGTGAGCTCCTCCTGGAGGCTGAGCACGTTCTGATTGGCCTTCAGGTCGGGGTAGTTCTCCACCACGGCGAAGAGCGACTTGAGGGTGCCCGAGAGGATGTTCTCGGCCTCGGCCTGGGCCTGCGGTCCGGCGTTGCTCGCCTGGATCGCGGCCGCGCGGGCGTTGGTCACGTTGGTGAGCGTCTCCTGCTCGTAGGACATGTAGTCCTTCACGGCCTCGACCAGGTTGGGGATGAGGTCGTGCCGGCGCTTGAGCTGCACGTCGATCTGGCTCCAGGCGTTGTCGACCTGGTTGCGGCGTTTGACCAGGCTGTTGTACATGCCGGCCACGATGATCCCGAGGATCACCAGGATCACGAGGATGACGATGATGGCGAGGGTGACGCCCACGCGAGGTCTCCTTTCGTCGGCTGCTGCGCTCTGTCAGTACTGTATGCCACCGCGCGCCCCGCAGCATGCGCGGGACCACCGGGGAGCCGCCGTCAGCGACGCGCGCGCCCTGCCTCCGGGGGGGCGTTTGTCGGGGGTGGGACGCTCCTCTATCCTTGGGCCGTGAACCTGCGCGCCCGCGACATCATCCTCGCCGTCCTCGCCGTGGCCGTGGTCGCGGCCATCGGCATCGGCGGCTACCTGGCGGTCCGCGCCCGTGCGGCCGGAGACCGTCCCGTGCGCCAGGTGCTCGCCCCGGTCGACGTACCCACCGTCGCTCCGTCGGTCTCGGCCTCGCCCGAGCCGCAGTACGAGCGCTGGACCGTCGGCGTGGCCCGCCGGCCCGTGACGGTCCGCACGAAGCCCGACGACGGCGCCCCTGTCTTGGTGAAGCTCGGCACCCGCACCGCGGCCGACTACCCCACGGTGCTGCTGGTCGACGACATCCGCGAGGCCGGAGGCGCGACCTGGTACAAGGTCTGGGTGCCGGTGCGGCCGAACGGCACCCGGGGCTGGGTGAAAGACGGCTACCTCGCCTTCTACACCACGGCGTCCAAGATCGTCGTCGACCTCTCCGAGCGCACGCTCTCGGTGTACCGCCGCGGCCAGCTGCAGGACACCTGGCCGGTGGCCGTGGGCCGCCCCGGTCTCGCGACGCCCACCGGGGAGTTCTTCGTCACGCTGAAGCTGCGGCCGCCGGACCCGGGCGGGGCCTACGGTGTCCTGGCGCTCGGCACCAGCGCTTTCCAGCCGAAGCTCAAGGACTGGCCCGGCGGGGGCGTGGTGGGCATCCACGGCACCAACGAACCCGGCCTCGTCGGCCAGGCCATCAGCCACGGCTGCATCCGCATGAAGAACACGGCCATCGTCAAGGTGAGCAGGCTCGTGCCGACGGGGAGCGCGATCTTCATCCAGGAGTGAGCGAGGGCGGGCGGGGTCCGGGCGGCCTCACCAGTACTCGCCCTGGTGCAGCAGCATGTCGTGCGCCTTGCACTTGGGGCAGGTGTACGAGGACGACCGCTCCAGGAAGAACAGCTCGCTCCCGCACATCACGCACGGGAACTCGTCGACGTGGATGTCGGCGCCGGTCAGGTCGACCTCCACGATGATGCCGCACTCGACACAGTAGGCCGGCATGAAGCGCTGCCTGGGATCGTAGACGCTCACGCCCCAGCGCACGCGTTCCGCGCGGTAGCCGCACTCCCGGCACTCGAAGGTGGTGTACTCGCCCATCGTCCTCTCCTCCGCTCTCTGGGGCACCTATCGGCAGGGTCGGGGCCTCTGTTGAGCAGGTTTTGGGCTTCCTTGAACGGTGAAGGAGCGGGGTATATACTCCTTCGGCTGGAAACACACCACGAGGCGACTCTTGCGCGAAAAGTCGGTGGGTCACCGACTTTTGTCTTGTCAGGGGTCAGGTATGGGCGGAAGAAGAGAGGAACTGGAGACGATGGTCGAGGCCAGGCTGGCCGAACGCTTCCCGCAGGTCGAGCTCGTCGACCTCGAGGTGCGCGGTGGCTCCGCGGGCACGGTGACACTGTTCATCGACGGCCCCGGCGGGGTCGACCTGGACCTCTGCGCCGCCGTCAGCGAGGCGTTCGACGACCTGCGCGAGCGGTACGCTCTCGAGGTCTCGTCACCGGGGCTGGACCGCAGGCTGCGCAAGCCTGCGCACTTCGCCGCAGCGCTCGGCCGCGACGTGGCCGTGACGCTCGCGGAGCCGCACGACGGCCGCCGCAACTTCCGCGGCGAGCTCACCGCGGCCGGCGACGACAGCGTCACGCTCACGCTGGCGGAGGGCGGCGAGGCGACGCTGCCGCTCGCCGCCGTCGCCCGCGCCCACGTGGTCTACAACTTTGACCGTGACGGAGGCCGTCGTGAGTAGAGAGATCATCGAGGCGCTGCACCAGATCGAGAAGGAGAAGGGCATCGCCTTCGAGGCCCTCGTCGAGGCTCTCGAGGACGCCCTGCTTTCCGCCTACAAGAAGACCCCGAACGCCGTCGAGCACGCCAAGGTCGAGGTCGACATCGAGACCGGCGACATGCGCGTGTACGAGCTCATCTTCCCCGAGCACATCGACGTCGAGGCGCTCAAGGTGCACGACGACGAGACCGGCGAAGAGATCGGGCTCGACCTCTCGAGCGTCGACATGAGCGAGGTCGAGCGCGTCGAGGTCACGCCCGACGACTTCGGCCGCATCGCCGCGCAGACCGCGAAGCAGGTCATCCTGCAGCGCATCCGCGAGGCCGAGCGCGACCTCATGTACGAGGAGTACATCGACCGCATCGGCGAGCTCGTCACCGGCATCGTGCAGCAGAGCGACCCGCGCCACAACACGCTGGTGGAGCTCGGCCGCGTCGAGGCCGAGCTGCCGCGCGGCGAGCAGATCGAGACAGAGCACTACGACCACGGCGCCCGCATCAAGGCCGTCATCATCCGCGTCGAAGACTCGGCCAAGGGCCCGCAGGTCAAGCTCTCGCGCCGCAGCGAAGAGCTCGTGCGCAAGCTGTTCGAGCTCGAGGTGCCCGAGATCGCCGACGGCCTGGTCGAGATCAGGCACGTGGCGCGCGAGACCGGCTACCGCGGCAAAGACGGCAAGCCGGTGCCCGGCCGCTGCAAGATCGCCGTTGTGTCGCACGCCGACGGCGTCGACCCTGTCGGCGCCTGCGTGGGCCCGCGCGGCTCGCGCGTGCGCATGGTGGTCAGCGAACTGCGCGGCGAGCGCATCGACATCATCCCGTACAACGAAGACGCCGCGCGCTTCGTCGCCAAGGCGCTCTCGCCGGCGCGCGTGCGCGAGGTCATCGTCGACGACGACGAGAAGACGGCCACCATCGTCGTGCCCGACGACCAGCTCTCGCTGGCCATCGGCAAAGAGGGGCAGAACGCGCGCCTCGCGAGCAAGCTCACCGGCTGGCGCATCGACATCAAGAGCCAGCAGCAGATGGCCGAGGCCGAGAACAACATGGAGTTCGGCGACGACGAGGGCGTCGACGGCCAGTGCATGGCCGTCATGCGCAACGGCAAGCGCTGCCCGAACCAGGCCGAGCCCAGCTCGCGGTACTGCAGCCTGCACAAAGACTACGTCGAGCCGGAGCGGCCGGCGCCGGCGGCCGAGGCCGCCGAGGCAGACGAGCCGGAGGCCGGCGGGGAGTGACGCCGGTGGCCGCGCCCGAACGCACCTGCGTGGGGTGCCGCACGCGGCGGCCGCAGGCCGAGCTTCTGCGGGTCGTCGTGCGCGGCGGTGCCGTCGTACCCGCGGGTCCCGGGGCAGAAGGGCGCGGTGCGTACGTGTGCCGCGACGAGAAGTGTCTGGCGGCCGCGCAGAAGCGGCGCGCGTTCACGCGCGCGTTCCGCCGTGCGGCCGTCCTGGAGGGTGAGGCCGAGGAGGCCCTTGCAACGATCATCGAAGAGTCACGAAAGGCGGTGAGGTGAATGGCGAAGAAGCGCAAGGTGTCGGACATCGCGACCCAGCGGGGGACGAGTGTCGACGACGTTCTCGCCCACCTCAAGAAGGCGGGTATCGAAGTCGTCGACGGCGAAGTGAACGTCGACGAAGAGGCGATCGAGAAAGCTTACGCGGCCCCCGCGGCCGGTGGCGTGCGCCGCCGTGCCGGCGGCCCCGGCGGCAAGCGCCGCCGCGTCATCATCGAC
>CAIXSE010000594.1 GCA_903921965.1 uncultured Thermoleophilia bacterium
ACCTCGACGTCGTCGCGGGGGTCGAAGGTCTCGTCCAGCAGGTCGGCGGCGCGCGTGGTGGCCACGCGGAACACGCGCGTGCCCTGCGCGGTGCGGCACCAGCCCACGTAGTACCACTCGCCGCGGCTGTGGACGAGCAGGTACGGCTCCACGGTACGCGTGGAGACGTCGCCGGTGCCCTCCTTCCAGTAGTCGATGCGCAGCAGGCGGCGCCCGGTGATGGCCGCGTTGACCTTGTCCAGCACGGCCTCGTCGGGCGGCAGCAGGTCGTTGCCCTCGACGGCGTGGGCCGTGTCCCAGCGCGCCGCGCGGATCTTCTCGGCGGCGCTGTGCAGGGCCGACCCGGTGCTGATGGGCAGGCGGCCCCCGACGAGGCCGATGGCCAGCAGCAGGGTGTCGGCCTGCAGGGGGGAGAGGCGGGCGGGGCGCGAGAGCGCCGGCCCCGCCAGGTCGCACCACACGTGCAGCCTGCTGCCCGTGAACTCGGCGAACAGCACGCCGCCGTCGCCGCCGAAGTTCACGACGTTGAGCAGCCGCACGTCCGCTTTGAGGTCCTGCTTCGAGACGCCGAGGTCGCGGCAGATGTCGTCAACGGCGAGCGTGACCTCGTCCTCGCCGCACGAGGTGAGCAGGTACGAGGCCAGCGCCGTGAGACGCGTGAACCGGTCGACCTCCACGCGCAGGTCGTCGTGCGCGCCGCGCCTGCGGCGGGCGCGCCCCGGCGCCGTGCTCCGCGGCGGGGCGCCGGCGCCGCCCGGAGGGCCCTCGGGCGCCGGCGCGTCGAACGCGGCCTCCACGGCGTGCAGCTGCGCCCGCAGGCGCTCGCGCAGCTCGGGCGGCTCCAGCAGCTCCGCGTCCTCGGCCAGGCCCAGCACCCACGAGAGAAGCTGCTGGGCGTCGGCATACCCGGTCGTGTAGACGATGCCGCCGTCGTCGAGGGTCTCCACCGTGCCGCAGTGGCCCCAGTGGGCCTCGACCCACCACGCCATCGCGGGGCTCACGCGCACCGAGGCGGAGCCGCTCACGGCGCCCAGCCGCCACTGCGGCCGGTCGCGGTACGTGGCGATGTCGAACCCGGAGGGGACGTCGAAGTCGTGCGGACTGCGCGTGGCGTGCACCACGCGCGAGCGGATGCGCGACAGGCGGAAGGTGCGCAGGGCGTCCCGCAGGTGGCAGCGCCCGATGAGGTACCACTCGCCGCCCACGAACTGCAGGCCGTACGGGTCGACGGTGCGCTCCATCTCGGTGTCGCTGGTGATCGCGTAGTAGGTGAACGTGACCGTCTTGCGGTCGGCCACGGCCGCCTGGAGCTTGGGGAGCACCGGCGGGGCGGCGTCGTCGCCGGCGTCGATGGTCAGCGGCGGCTGCTCGGCGTCGGCGAGGAGCTCCGGGCGGCCCTGCGCCAGGCTGAGCAGCGCCAGGCGCAGGGGCTGCGAGTAGGCGAAGCGGTCCTCGAGCACCGCGAGGCAGGCGGCCAGGGCCGTGATCTCCTCGCCGCTCAGCTCGATCTTGGGCAGGTAGTAGGCGTCGCCGCGCAGGCTGTACAGGTCGGCCGCCTCGTCGCCGCCGGCCGCCTCGATCTGCACCCCCAGCTCGGCGAGCTCGGCGCGGTCCTCGTAGAAGCGCCGCTTGAACGCCGTGTCGGTCATGGAGGCGTAGCCCTCGACCTTCTCGCGGATCTCGGCCACGCTCACCGGCCGGCCCGGGCGGGAGAGCAGGAAGGCGACCAGCGAGAGCCGCCGGATGTTCTGGTCCTGGTCCTTGGGCTGGGCGGGTGCGCGGGGCGGCGGTGGGCTCATGTGCAGGCCTCCGGCGGTCGTTGGCGGCGCCCCATGCTACCGCACGCGCCGCCGGGGGTCAGCGGACGCAAGAGAAGGGCAGGGCCGGCGGCGCTGCGCCCCCGGCCCTGCCCTTCGTCCCGGTCCGTCCTGCCCGCGGTGCCTCAGACCGCGGCGGCCTCGGCCGCCGCCGCGGCGATGATCGCGTCGAACTCGGCGCCCAGGTCGGCCGGGAACTCCGCGGCGGGCGCCGCCAGGATCTCGGCGACCTTCTCCTGCGCCTTCTCGGTCGTGCTCCTGCCGCCGGCGTTCCGCCAGGCCTCGTAGGTGCCGGTCTCGCCGAGCTTCGCCGACCACAGCTCGCGCACGTGCCTGCGCGTGTGGTTGTCGAACAGGTAGTTGCCGTTGAAGCCCATCTTCCTGATGAGGTCGACGGCCAGCGTCTCCTCGCTCACGTCGATGCCGCGCAGGATGCGCTTCACCATGCCGAGGATCTCGTCGTCGACGACCATGTTCTCGAGGCAGAGGATGCGCGAGCCGTCGAGCAGGCCGGTGCCGAAGGTC
>CAIXSE010000595.1 GCA_903921965.1 uncultured Thermoleophilia bacterium
CAGGTGCCGTCCGGCTGTTCCGTGGCCTTGAGCTGCACGTTCTGCAGGTCGCTGCCGGCCTCGGGCTCGGTGAGGGCCATGCTGCCGGTGACCTCGCCGCTGGCGAAGCGCGGCAGGTAGGCGGCCTTCATCTCGTCGTCGGCGAACTTGTTGACGGTCTCGCTGATGTCCTGCAGGCCGAAGATGTTCATGAGCGCCGGGTCGGCGCGGCTGACCATCTCCACGATCATGGCGCTGACGGAGACGGGGAAGTTGAGGCCGCCGTACTGGCGCGGCAGCGTGATGCCCATGAGGTCGGCCTGCTTGAGGCGCTCGAGCCCCTCGGCGATGCCGGGCGCGTAGCACACCTCGCCCTGCACGAGCTCGCTGCCGGCGCGGTCGGCGCCCTCGGCGCGGGGCTCGATGTACTCGCCGGCGAGGTCGCCGACGATGTCGAGCGTGCGCTCGTAGTTGTCCAGCGCGTCCTCGTAGTCCTTCGGTGCGTAGGCGAAGTCGCGTGCCTGCTCGTAGCCGTCCTCGCGCAGGCGCACGATGCGCGCCAGGTCGAGGCTGCGCAGGGTGGCCTGGAGGTCGGGGTTGTCGCGGTAGAAGTTGCTCATGCCGCACCTCCGTCGGGGGAGGCCGCGCCCTTCGTGCGGTAGGCCTTGATCAGCAGGGGGATGACCTTGTGGAGGTCGCCGACGATACCGTAGTGGGCGACCGAGAAGATGGGTGCCAGCGGGTCGTCGTTGATGGCGAGGATGCGGGCGCTCTGGTCCATGCCGGCGCGGTGCTGCACGGAGCCGCTGATGCCGCAGGCGATGTAGAGCTTGGGGCGGACGGTGGTCCCGGTCTGGCCGACCTGGTGGTCGTGGTCGATCCAGCCGGCGTCGACGGCGGCGCGGCTGGCTCCCACGACGCCGCCGAGCACGTGCGCCAGCTCTTCGACGAGGGCGAAGCCCTCGCGCGAGCCGACCCCGACGCCGCCCGAGACGACGATGCGGGCGCCCTTGAGGTCGACGCGCTTCTCTTCGCGGACGCGCTTCACGAGCTGCACGGCGAAGTCGTCGGGGTGGAGGACGACGCGGTCGGCGGACGCGAGCGGGGTCTCCGTACGGTACACGGTCACGTCGACGATCTCGCCGGTGCGCGAGGCATCGGCCTCGGGCATGACCATGACGCCCTCGCGCACGGTGGCCATCTGCGGCCGGTGCTCGGGGCTGACGATGGTGGCGATGATGTTGCCGCCGAACGCGGGACGGATCTGGTACAGGATGTTCTGCCAGGTCTCGCCCTTGGCGGTGAAGTCGCCGATGCGCAGGTCGGTGCAGTCGGCGGTGAGGCCGGTGCGCAGGGCGCTGGCGACGCGCGGCGCGAGGTCGCGACCGGTGGTCGTCGCGCCGTACAGGACGATCTGCGGCTCGTGCTGGCGGATGAGCGTGCTCACGAGCCGCGTGTACGGAAGGGCCAGGTACTGGCCGAGGTCTTCGTGGTCGGCCAGGTACACCGTGTCGGCGCCGCGGGCGACGACGTCTGCGGCGAGGCCCCTGAGGGCCTCGCCGGACCCGGCCAGCACGGCGCCGACCTTCGCGCCCAGGGGCGCGGCGAGCTCGCGGGCGCGGCCGAGCAGCTCCAGGCTGACCTCGGCCGCTTCGCCGTCGTGCTGCTCGATGAAGACCCAGACCTGGCGGGCGCCGTTCACGGGGGCGCCTCCCGCCATCTCACCCAAGGATGTGCTCCTCGATCAGCTCGTGCACGAGCCCGGCGATGCCGGCCTCGTCGGGCTCGACCATGCGGGCCTCGCTCTGCGCGAGCACGACGCTCTCGATCTCCTTCACGCGCGTGGGCGAGCCGCGCAGGCCCAGCGCCTCACGGTCGGCCGCGAGCGCCTCGTGGTCCCACTGGACGACCTTGGCGCGACAGACGGGCTTGCCGTCGCGCCCGAGCATGCACACCTCGGCCTCGTCGCTCTCGGGGTTGAGGTACGCGTCATCGTAGTCGGGCATGGCCTCGGCGGCGATGTCCTTGTACGTCATGACGAGCTTCACGCTCGGCGGGCGCGGGTCGTTGGCCTCGCCGGTGACGGTGAGCAGGCACGGCAGCGAGCTCGTGAGCGTCTCGAAGCCGCCCTCTATGGAGCGGGTCGCCGTCACGCTGCCCGGCGAGCCGCCACCGGGCGCGGTCACGGCGTCGATGCGGCTGACGCAGGTGATCTGCGGCACGCCCAGCTTCTCGGCCGTCTGCGGCCCGACCTGG
>CAIXSE010000596.1 GCA_903921965.1 uncultured Thermoleophilia bacterium
AAGCAGCGGCCGGATGCTCGCGCGGATGGTCTCGAGACCGGCGCCGGCGGTCTTGAGGCGGCGGATCTCGGTGAGGAGCGCGACGTGCGTGTCACTGTAGAGAGCCCGGCTCGCCGCCGCCTTCTGCGCCTCCGGCAGCAGGCCCTCGCGCACGTAGAAGTAGATGGTGCTGCGCGGCGTACTCGTCGCGGCCTCGAGTTCCGTGATCGTGAGCGCTTGCATCCATCCTCCGCTGCATTGACAGGGTCGCGCCGTAACTCTAGCATACGAAGCAACGAATCCAAGTCCTATAGTCGGGCGTCGCGCCACCGGACGGCCGAGGAGCCAGGAGGTCGCGGGAACCCATGAACCAGGTCGTCATCGACTTCGACGCGTGCACCGGCTGCAAGACGTGCTACCGGGCCTGTTTCGCCGACGTCATCCGCTGGGACGCCGAGGCGAAGCTGCCGGTCGTGGCCTACCCGGAGGACTGCGTGCGCTGCAACTTCTGCGAGATCAGCTGCAAGGACGAGGCCCTCACCATCGTGGCCGACTACGACATGCCGTACCCGCCGGTCATCGAGCGGGGTTTCCCGTACACGGTGGGAGGCCCGCGATGAGCGACCTCTCGCAGCTCGGCCGCGTCGAGCAGGCCGACATCCTCGTCGTCGGGGGCGGCATCGGCGGCCTGGTCGCGGCCGTCGCCGCCAAGGAGAAGAACCCAGACGCGGACGTGCTCGTCGTCGAGCGCGCCACGTCGGGGTGGGCCGGCCAGGCCAACAAGGGGGCCGGCATCTGGTGGTACCTGGCGCCCGAGGACGATCCCGACGCCTTCGTGAAGTTCCACTGCGACCACATCGGCCACTACATCGAGGACCAGGACCTGCTCGGCCAGTTCGGCCGCGAGAGCCTGGAGACGCTCGAGCGCGTCGACGGCTGGACGCACAAGCTCCAGCGCCGCGACGGCGAGATCATCCACAAGCGCTTCAAGCCGTTCCTGCCCTGGAGCCTCACCGGCATGGACCTCGACCTGATGCGCGTGCTCGCGCGCCACGCGAAGCGCCTCGGCGTGCGCTTCATCGACAAGACGTCGCTCACCGACCTGCTCACCGACGGCGGCCGCATCGCCGGCGCCGTCGGCTTCAGCCTGCTGGACGGCTCGCCGCTCGTCGTGCAGGCGCCCGCGGCGATCATCGCCACCGGCGGCCAGAGCTACCGCATCATGGGCATGTGGAGCTGCCAGCGCGGCGACGGCCTGGGGATGGCCTGGCGCGCCGGCGCCGAGATGCGCAACGCCGAGTGGGGGCCGTTCGCGCAGCTGGCCGGCATCCGCGGCAAGGAGCCCCTCATCGGCGCCGAAGACGCGCTGTACAACGCCTGGCACCAGAAGCTCTCGCCGGCGTTCCGCGGCGAGTTCGAGGCCGACGTCTGCGGCATGACCAGCGTCACCTGGTACAAGGAGATGGTCGCCGGCAACGGCCCGCTGGTCACGTTCCACCCCGAGAACTGGATGCTGGCGAACACCACCGAGGACGTCGAGGGCGGCACCGTGTGGGACCGCCCGTTGGCCGTGAAGTTCTGGCAGACGCTCATCGGCCGCGTGCGTGCGGCCGACGCGCCCGGCGCCTTCCTCGAGGTGTACCCGGCGGTGCTCGGCGAGCTCTCGCCCATCAAGGTCGACCACCAGATGGCGACGACGGTGCCGGGCCTCTACGCCTGCGGCAACGCCTGCTACAACGGCTCGGGCCTGCCGGGCGCCGTCCCGGCCTCGCCCGGGCGCATGCGCGGGGCGGGCCTCTACGGCGCCACCTGGATGGGCATCCGCGCCGGGGAGGCGGCCGCGGCCCAGGCCTTCACGGCCGCCCCGCCGCAGCCGGACCCGGCCCAGGCGGAGGCGCTCGTCCGCGAGGCGCTCGCTCCGCTCGAGCGCGCGGACGGCGTGCCGGCCATGGACCTCGTCAAGGCCGTGCAGTACGCCGTGAACCCGGTCGGCTACTCCCTCTACAAGAGCGAGGAGCGCATGACCGAGGCGCTCGGCCTCGTCGAGGGCCTCAAGGAGCGCCTGCCCCAGGCCAAGGCGACCGACCCGCACTACCTCGTCGCCGCGCACGATGCCCGCAACATGGCGCTCAGCGCCGAGCTGTTCTACCGCACCGCTCTCGAGCGCAAGGAGTCGCGCGGCTGGTTCATCCGCGAGGACTACCCCGAGCGCGACGACGCGCAGTGGCTGAAGTGGATCAACGCCGCCCCCGCCGCGGACGGCGGCATGCGCATCTGGACCGAAGACGTCCCGCTTGAGCAGTACCCGTTCCAGCCGGCCGCCGCCGAGAGGAGCTGACCATGGCCACGACGATGGAACGCCGGCCCGTGCCGCTCACTCCCGAAGAGCAGGCCAAGCCGTACGCGAAGTTCTACACGATGGAGTTCCCCGGTCCGGATCCCGCGACCGTGGCCCTCATGGCCCGCGACCGCCAGATCGCCCAGGAGCAGATGCTCCCCGCGGAGCAGATGGACCGCCTGCTCGACCCGGGCAACTTCGAGACCGAGATCGGCTGGGGCATGATGGACAACGGCGCCGGCTACATCGCCATGCGCCACGAGATGCCCGGCGTCACCCCCGAGATGGTGGACTGGTGGTTCGCCTGGCACCCCATCGACGGCCTGCGCTACCGTATCTGGTACCCGCCGTACCACCTCGACGTCTACCCGGACGAGTGGGTCCGCCCGCGGCTCAAGGATCCCGACGTCCCCGTCCGCGAGAAGTGCGAGCAGCTCATCCACCACGTCACCGAGGACACGGGCTGCGGGACCGAGCACATCGACATCCACTTCCTCACGCCGGAGCAGATGGGCTTCGACATGAGCCGCTGGCACGAGCCCAACGTGGCGACGTTCGTGGGCGGGTTCGGCTGGAGCGTCAACGAGCACCAGCCGCCGGAGGTCCCGGCCGCGCCGGCGATCATGGTGCACTTCATCCGCGAGATCGAGGGCGGGATCGAGTGGCGTACGCGCTTCTGGATGGGCTACACGATCCTGAACGGGCACCCGGTGGCGCTGCTGCCGCCGGGTATCCGCGTGCCCGAGGACGTCGTGTACGGGCTCGCCAATCACAACATCTACGAGTACACGCGCCTGAAGTCGCTGCTGCCGCTCGCCTGGGAGGAGTTCGGCGGGACGTACGCGTGAGCGATCGGCCGAAGCAGTCCGGCCGGCGCCGGCCGAAGCCGCGGCCGCGTCCGGCGCCGGGGTCCTGCAGACACTGAGCTCAGAGGGGGCGCCAGACAGGCGCCCCCTCGTGCGTCCGGCGCCGGAGGGTCCGAGTCGGGCGGCGGCGGAGGCCGGTCAGGGTCAGACGGAGGCCGGTCCCCGGCCGGCCGCGGTCAGACGGAGGCCGGCGGCGCGGGCAGGGGCCGGCCGGCGACGTCCTCGAGCAGGGGCTCCAGCTGGGCGAGCCGGCCGCTGATGTCGAGCCGGCCGTCGAGCACCGCCTCGAGCGCCAGGTACAGCACGAGGTGCGTGCGCATGGCGTCGCGGAGACTGAACTCGTCGTCCCAGGCCACGCGCATCAGCATCCGCTCGAAGGCGCCCTGCAGGCCGATGGCGGCGAGCTCTTCGGAGCACGGCGGAGCTGCTTCGCCGCCGCCGTGCAGCGCCGCCAGGTCGGCTTCGGCGCGCCCGGTGATGACGCGGTAGGTGGTCTGGATCGCCTCCTGCAGCTCGCCGTCGTCGTGGACGGAGGCGGCCTGGGCCAGCGCCAGGAGGTCCGGGCCGAAGGCCTGGATGGCGGCGCTGGCCCGCATGCGCCACACGAGCCGGGCCGCGGGGTCTCGCTCCTCGTCCGCGTGCGGCTCGACGTCGGCGGCCATCCAGTCGGCGTACACCTGGTAGCAGGCGACGAAGAGGGCCTGCTTGGTGGGGAAGTGGCCGTACAGCGCCTGAGGCGCGATGCCGAGGGCCTCGCACACATCGGCGATGCGCGTGCTCCGGTAGCCCTTGGCGGCGAACTG
>CAIXSE010000597.1 GCA_903921965.1 uncultured Thermoleophilia bacterium
GGCGATGATGGTCTCTTTGACGTCCTTGGTGATTGCCATGTGGGATTCACCTCCTTCACAGGGGTGGTCCGGGAACCCAGTAGCGGGTAGGCCGCCCGCAACCGAGAAAACGGTCGAGGTAGGGTAGCACAGGGCCGCGCGAGGCGAAACCGGGGCGGAGCGGCCGAGGCGCCGCGGGCGGGCCCGGCCGCTCGCGAAGGGCCTTCAGGAGACGGAGCCCGACGGCGCCGAGAGCCCCACTTCGGCGAAGGCGGGGTCGTCCAGGGTCGCGGTCACGGCGATGTCGTCCCGCATCTGCGCCACGAGTTCGTCAGCCGAGGCGAACCGCTTCTCCTCGCGGATGCGGTGGAGGAAGTCGACGCGGATGTCGCTGTGGTAGATGTCGCCGGCGAAGTCGAGCAGGAAGGCCTCGACGGTGACGTGCGCCGTCTCCTCCTCCCTGCTCCGGAAGGTCGGGTTGTGACCGATGTTGACGGCGCCGCGGTACCAGCTCTCGCGCACGTGCACGCGCGCGGCGTAGACCCCGCGGCCGGGGAAGATGGTGCCGGCCTCAACGTCGATGTTGGCGGTGGGGACGCCCAGGGTGCGGCCGCGCTGGTCGCCGGCCACGACGCGGCCGGAGGCCGAGGGCGGCCGGCCGAGGATCTCGCGGACCTCCTCGAGCTCGCCCTCGTGCAGCAGCACCCGGATGCGGGTGCTGCTGATCGTCTTGCCGTGCTCGGTGACCAGGGGGAACGCGACCGTCTCGAAGCCGCGCGCCTCGCCGCACGCGCGGAGCGTGGCCGCGTCGCCGGCGCCGCCGGCGCCGAAGTTGAAGTTCTCGCCGACCACGACGACCCGCGCGTGCAGGGCGTCGCCGAGCACCCGCGCGCAGAACTCGGCGGGAGTGAGCGCGGCCAGGCGCTCGTCGAACGGCAGCAGCACGACCTCGTCCGGCCCCAGTTCCCCGATGAGCCTGACCTTCTCGGCCAGCGGTGTGAGGAGGCGCGGGACGTGGCCGGGCGCCACCACCGCCAGCGGGTGACGGTCGAAGGTGACGACTGAGGTCAGCAGCCCGCGGGCCCCGCCGAGGTCGACCGCGCGGCCGATGACGGCCTGGTGGCCGACGTGCACGCCGTCGAACGTGCCGATGGCGACCGCCCGCGGCACCGGTTCGAGCTCGTCGAGGTCGCGGACGACGCGCATCAGAGCCTGACGAGCAGCTTGAGCGCGTGTCCCTCCTCGGCCGGGCCGTAGATGGCCACGAGCTCGCTGCGGAAGGTGAGGCGCACCGGCTCCGGCGGGCCGCCCGGCATACGGGCGCCGTTCCGCGCCAGCGTGACCTGCGCCGCCGAGAGCTCCACGGCGGGCATGAACTGGAGCGCCGCGGCCGGCGGCACCAGGCCGGGGATGTGCTCGTCGCCCGGCGCCCTGGCCGTGACCTCCTGCTCGAACTCGGCGAGTGTCTGCGCGTCGTCCAGGCTCAGATCGCCGGTGGCCGTGCGCGCCAGCTGCACGAGGTGGGCGCCCACGCCCACCGCCTCGCCGATGTCGATGGCGAGCTGACGCACGTACGTGCCCTTGGAGCAGGCGATGCGGCAGCGCATCTGCTGCGCCTCGTCGTCGAACCCGAGCACCTCGATGCCCGCGATCTCGACCTCCTTCACCGGCGTCTCGACCACCTCGCCGCGGTGCGCCTTCTTGTACAGGCGCTCCCCGTCGACCTTGACGGCCGAGGTCATCGGCACCGACTGCATGATGGTGCCCCGGAAGCGCGGCAGCACGGCCTCGACGTCGGCGAGGGTCGTGACGCCCCCGCCGGGCGCGAGCTGCCCGGTGAGGTCGCCGCTGTCGGAGCGCACGCCGAACTGGACGGTGCACTCGTACTCCTTGGGGAGGTCGACGAAGAAGCGCGCGAGCTTCGTGGCACGCCCGATGAGCACGACCAGGAGGCCCGTGGCGAACGGGTCGAGGGTGCCGGCGTGACCGACCTTCTTGACGGTGGGGCGCAGCAGCCGCCGCACCCGCGCCACCACGTCGTGGGACGTGGCGCCCGCCGGCTTGTCGATCAGCAGGATGCCGTCAAGAGGGACTTTGCGAGTTCGGAACTGAGCCACGCGCTCACCTCCTCTGGAGAGTCGTCGCTGGAGAAGCCGGCGGCGAGCCGGTGACCGCCGCCGCCCCGGGATGCGGCGATGGCGCTGACGTCGACGGCCCGCGAGCGCAGGCTGACGCGGACGCGCGGGCCGGAAGACTGTTCCTTGACGAGCGCGGCGGCTTCCACGCCGTCGAC
>CAIXSE010000598.1 GCA_903921965.1 uncultured Thermoleophilia bacterium
AACACGATGGCGCGCGGCCACTCCGGCGTGCGCGCCGAGTGCGCCGAGATGGTCGCGGCGATGCTCAACGCCGACATCGTCCCGTGGGTGCCGTCGCGGGGCTCGCTGGGCGCCTCCGGCGACCTCGCCCCGTCCGCGCACCTCGTGCTGGCGATGATGGGCGAGGGCGAGCTGCTGACCGAGGACGGACGGCGCGAGCCGAGCGGGCCTGCGCTGCAGGCCGCCGGGCTCGCGCCCCTCGTGCTCGAGGCCAAGGAGGGCCTCAGCCTGCTGAACGGCACGCAGTTCATGGCGGCCATCGGCTGCCTGGCGCTCGCCGACGGCGAGGCGCTCCTGGACTCCGCCGACCTGATCGGCGCGATGAGTCTGGAGGGCCTGCGCGCCTCCGTCGGCCCCTTCCAGGAGCGCATCCAGGAGCTGCGGCCGATCCCGGGCCAGCTCACGACCGCCCGGCACGTGCGCGCCGCCACCGAGGGCAGCGCCATCATGCTGAGCCACCTGAACTGCGACAAGGTGCAGGACGCCTACTCGCTGCGCTGCATCCCGCAGGTGCACGGCGCCTGCCGCGACGCGCTGCGCTGGCTGCGCGAGGTCCTCGCCGTCGAGGTCGACGCCGTGACCGACAACCCGCTCGTGTTCCCCGAGAGCGGCGAGATCATCTCGGCCGGCAACTTCCACGGCGAGCCGCTCGCCCTGGCGCTCGACCTCGCGGCGATGGCGGTGAGCGAGATCGCCAGCATCAGCGAGCGCCGCACCTTCCGCATGCTGACCAGCTCGCTCTCGGAGCTCCCGCCCTTCCTCACCACCGACAGCGGCCTGAACAACGGCTACATGATCGCCCAGTACACGGCCGCCGCGCTGGTCGCCGAGAACAAGGTGCTGTGCCACCCGGCGAGCGTCGACTCCATCCCCAGCTCGGGCGACCAGGAGGACCACGTGAGCATGGGCATGACGGCCGCGCTCAAGCTGCGCGACGTGCTGCGCAACGCGCAGGCGGTGCTCGGCATCGAGGCGCTCTGCGCGGCGCAGGCCATCGACCTGCTGGCACCTCTCGAGCCCGGCGTCGGGACCAGGGCCGGTCGCGACCTCGTGAGGACCTTCGCGCCCACGCTCGAACGGGACCGGTACCTGGCGCCCGAGCTGGAGGCCGCCGCGCGGGCCGTGGCGTCCGGTGAGCTCGCCGCCATCGTGCGCGAGTACACGACGGCCCGCGGCGACGTCTCCGCGGAAGGGGTCTGAGATGACGGACGCGCGTGTCCCGCGCGACGCGGCCGTCGTCGTGCCGGACCGACGGAGGCCTTGGCCGTGACCCTCATCGAGTGCATCCCCAACTTCAGCGAGGGCCGCAGGCCCGCGGTCATCGCCGCGGTCGCGGGAGAGGTGGAGGGCGTCGACGGGGTCAGCCTGCTGGACGTGCAGAGCGATGCGGCGCACAACCGCTGCGTCGTGTCCTTCGTCGGTCACGAGGGCCCGATCGTCGAGGCGGCGTTCCGTGCCATCAGGAAGGCGTCGGAGCTCATCGACCTGAACGGGCACGAGGGAGCACACCCGCGCTTCGGAGCCACCGACGTCTGCCCCTTCGTGCCATTGCGCTCCGAGGAGATGCCCGTGTGCGTCGACGCCGCCCGCGCGCTCGCGAGGCGCGTCGCCGGTGAGCTCGCGATCCCCGCGTTCCTCTACGAGGACGCCGCGAACGTCCCGGAGCGCAGGAACCTGGCCGTCATCCGCGGCAAGGGCTTCGAGGAGATGCGCGAGGTCATCGGCAGCGCACCGGCCAAGACGCCGGACGAGGGCGAGGCTCGCGTCCATGCGACCGCGGGAGCGGTCGCCATCGGCGCCCGCTTCCCGCTCATCGCCTTCAACGTGAACCTCGACAGCGACGACCTCGAGTTGGCGAAGCGGATCGCCGTCGAGATCCGCGAGAAGGACGGCGGCATGAAGTGCGTCAAGGCCATCGGTCTGCGGCTGGAGGACGGCGCCGCGCAGGTGTCGATGAACCTCACGGACTACCGCGTGACCTCGCCGTCCGACGTGGTCGCCGCCATCGGCGAGAAGGCCGCGGCGGCCGGCGTGGCGATCCGCGAGAGCGAGGTCGTCGGCCTGCTCCCGCAGGACGTCCTGGTGCGCCTCGCTCGGGAGGCGCTGCACGCGAAGGACTTCGCCCGCGAGCAGGTGCTCGAGGCGCAAGTGCTGGACACGCTGCTGTGAGCTCACCCGATCCCGCGGCCCAGGCCGTCTCCGCCCACGTCGCCGGCGGCCGGATCCTCATCACCGGCATCCGGCTCACGCCGCTCTTCCTGGCCTTCAAGGAGCCGTATCACTGGGCCGGGCGGGTCGACCACGGGTCGCCCGTCGTGCTGGTGGAGGTCGAGACCGACGCCGGGATCACCGGCGTCGGCGAGTCGGTCTCGTCGCTCGCCGCCGAGATGACCACGGCCGCGTTCCGCGCCGTCGAGCCCCTGCTGCTGGGGCAGCCCGTCCACGACGTGGCCCGGCTGGTGCACGAGGCGCGGTACCTCGGGACATTCAACCACACGCCGTGGTTCGCCGACTTCGTGCTGGCGGGTCTCGAGATGGCGCTGTGGGACGCGATCGGCAAGGCCGCCGGCCAGCCGGTGTACCGGCTCCTCGGCGGCGCGGTGCGGAGTGAGGTCGACTACTTCGGCTTCGTCCAGGGCGACACCACCGACGAGCTCGTGGAGGACGCCGCCGACCTGGCCGCCGCCGGGTACGGCGTCATCTACCTCAAGGTCGGCCGCGGCGACGAGGCCGACGTGCGCAACACGGCGGCCGTGCGCGAAGCCATCGGCGGCCGCCGCCTGCGCGTGGACCCCAACTGCGCCTGGAGCGTGCCGGACGCGATCCGCATGATCCACGCGCTCGAGCCCTTCGGCCTCGACTGGGTGGAGCAGCCGACCACGCTCCTCAGCGTGACGGCGCTGCGCCAGGTCAAGGAGGCCGTTCACGTGCCCGTCGCAGCCGACCAGGCGGTGCTCACCGAGCACGACGTCTACGACTTCGTCCGGCAGCGCGCCTGCGACGCCGTCTGCCTGTCGGCGCACGAGGCCGGCGGCCTGCTGGCCTTCGGCCGGGCCGCCGCCATCGCCGGCGCGGCCGGCGTCCCCATCTGCCTGCACGGCCAGAGCGTGAGCGGCATCACCGACGCGGCGCAGCACCACCTCGGCCTGAGCACGCCGAACCTGACGGACGGCAACCAGATCATGCACCAGCTGCTGGTGGAGGACATCGTGACGGCGCCCGATCTGGCGCCGAAGCAGGGCAAGATCGGGCTCATCGACGCGCCGGGGCTCGGCGTGGAGCTCGACCGCGACGCGGTCGCACGGGCCGCCGAGCGCTATCGGAAGGGTGGTCTTTCGTGAAGGTCCTGATCGCCGACCAGAAGCTGGTCACCGAGGTCTACCCGATGGAGGAGGCCATCCGGACCATGCGCACGGCGCTGACCATGCTCGCCGAGGGCGACGTGGTCATGCCGCTGAGGACGATGCTGGCGCTGCCGCGGGGCGACGCCGTCATGGGCCTCATGCCGTCGTACATGGGCGGTCTCGAGGCGGTGGGCGTCAAGGTCGTCGCGGCGTTCCCCGCCAACTTCGGCACCGAGTACGACACGCACCAGGGGGTCGTGCTGTTCTTCGACACCGAGCGCGGCCTGCTGCGCGCCATCGTGGACGCCACCTCGATCACCGCCATCCGCACCGCCGCCGTCAGCGGTCTGGTGACCGATCTGCTGGCGAAGCCGGACGCGGGCGACCTGGCGATCATCGGCGCGGGCACGCAGGCGACCACGCACCTGGAGGCCATGCGCGCCGTGCGGCCCGTCCGCAGGGTGCGCGTGTTCAGCGTGCCGGCCGAAAGCGCGACCGCCTTCGCGGAGCGCGAGTCGCGTCGCACCGGCCTGCCTGTCGAGGCGGTCGCGACGGCCCAGGAGGCGGTCGCCGGCGCCGACCTGATCTGCACCACGACCACGTCCGCCGAGCCCGTCGTGCAGGGTGCCTGGGTCGCCCCCGGCGCTCACGTCAACGCGGTCGGCGCGTACAACCCGGCGACACGCGAGCTCGACTCGGAGCTCGTTGCGAAGGCGCGGCTCTATGCCGACCGCCGCGAGTCCATGCTCAGCGAGGCCGGCGAGTTCCTCATCCCCAAGGGCGAGGGCCTGTTCGGCGACGAGCACATCGTCGGCGAGATCGGCGAGCTGCTCACCGGAAACGCGGCCGGCAGGACGTCGGCCGCCGACGTGACGCTGTTCAAGTCGCTCGGCATCGCGATCGAGGATCTGGCGTCCGCGCAGCGCGTCTACGAGGTCTGCAAGGAGCGCGACCTCGGCACGTGGGTCGACATCGGCGGCACGCACTTCGGCGGGGCGGTGGAGGACTGACGTGACGGTCGCGCCGTACCCCGAGCTCCTCAACGACGTCTTCGGGCCGGTCATGCGGCCCGGCTCCAGTCCGCACACCGCCGGGCCGTGCCGCCTCGGCGACCTGGCCGGCCGCCTGCTCGGCGAGCCGGTCGCGAAGCTCCGCGTCGAGCTCGACGAGCTCGGCTCCTTCGCCGGCACGTTCGGCATCATGGCCGAGGACAGGGCTCGCCGCCATCGCGCGCCGGCTGTGAGCGGCGCGGCACACCAGACCCAGTGGAGGACAGCATCGTGAGCACTGCAGGCCCCGGGCCGGGGCTCCGCCCCGGCCACATGACGTACCTGACCGACGCGGACAAGGCGGCCATCTACGACGCCGCCCTGGAGATCATGGCCACCGTCGGCCAGCGCGTGAGACACACACCGTCCCTGGAGCTGCTGCGCGACGCCGGCTGCGAGGTGGACGGCGACCTCGTACGGGTGCCGCGCGAGCTCGTGGAGCAGGCGCGCAGCACCGCCCCCGCCGTCGTGGAGGTCTACGACCGCGACGGCGAGCCCGCGATGTCCCTCGGCCGCCACAACGTCTACTTCGGCAACGGCTCCGCGGTCACCAACGTCTACGACCTGGAGACCGGCGAGCACCGGCCCACCGTCCTCGCCGACGGCGTGATGGCGGCTCGCCTCATCGACGCGCTCCCGAACATCGACTTCATCATGTCGTACGCGCATCCGGGCGACTGCGACCCGCACGTGGCGCTGCTGGCGAGCTTCCGCGCCATGGTCGAGAACACCACCAAGCCGCCGGTGGTCGTGGCCGAGAACGCCGGCGACCTGGAGGCCATGTGGCGCGTGGCCTGCGAGGTGCGCGGCGGCGAGGAAGAGCTGCGCGTCAAGCCGTACTTCGTGCTCTACGGGGAGCCCACGAGCGCCCTGCTGCACCCCCAGGAGGCACTGGCCAAGCTCGTCTTCTGCGCGGACAAGGGCATCCCCGGGCTGTACTCCACATCTCCGCTCGCCGGCGGCACCGCGCCCATCACCGTGGCGGGGCACATCGCCCAGGGCACGGCCGAATCCTTGCTCGGCCTCGTCGTCCACCAGCTGCGTCGGCCGGGCGCGCCGTTCATCTACGGCGTCGGCCCCGCCGTGCTCGACATGGCGACCATGCAGTCCGCCTACAACGCGCCCGAGTACTACCTCGGCTACGTGTGCATGGTGGAGCTGGCCCGGTGGATGGACCTTCCCAACTGGGGCTACGCCGGCACCACCGACGCTCAGGTCGTGGACGCGCAGGCGGGCATGGAGGGTTCGGAGGCCATCATGCTCAGTCTGGGCGTCGGCTCGAACCTGAACCACGACATCGGCTACATGGACTTCGGGATGACCGCCTCCCTTGAGCTCGTCGTGATGATGGACGAGTGCGTCGCCCGCCTCCGTCGCCTGTTCGCCGGCGTCCAGGTGGACGAGGAGACGCTGGCCGTGGACGTCGTGCGCCAGGTCGGACCCGGCGGCGACTTCCTGACGGCGAAGCACACCAAGCGGCACGTGCGCTCAGGGCAGTGGCGTCCGACCATCATCAACCGCCAGGGGCACGTGCGCTGGCTCGAGGAGGGCGGGCTCGACCTGCGTGAGAAGGCCCGCCGCAAGGCCCTGAAGCTGCTCGCCGAGCACGAGCCGGCGCGGCTGCGCGAGGAGGTCAGAGCCCGCATCGACGCCATCGTGGACGGCTTCGAACCTGAGGCCTGAGATGACCGACTGCATGGGGCTCCTCGAGGATCCGGCCATCGCCGCCGTCCACAGGAGCGCGCTGCACGTGCTCGAGCGCACCGGCGTCCTCGTGAGCGACGACGATGCCGTCGCCCTGCTCCGCGCCCGCGGAGTCCGCTGCGACGGCCGGCGCGTGTACCTGAGCGAAGACGACGTGCAGGTGGCCCTCGCGACGGCGCCGTCGTCGTTCGTCCTGCACGGCCGCCGTCCCGAGCTCGATCTGCCCCTCGGCGGCGCAACCGGCCGGATCTTCGGCTCGGGCTCAGGCCCTGCCTACGTGGTGGAGAGCGACCCGGGCGGCGTCCGCATGCGGCCCGGCACGCTCGCCGATCTGGAAGCGACGGCCAAGCTCGGCCACCTGCTGCCGGCCATCGACTACAACAGCGACTGCGTCGAGCCGCTGGACCTGCCCGAGGAGCTGCGCACGCGGCGGGGCACGTACGCGCGCCTCACGGCGAGCGACAAGGCGATCGAGTGGGTCTCGTCCACAGACGCCGACGTCGACGAGAGCCTGGGGATCAACGAGATCCTCTTCGGCGCCGACTGGCACGACCGGCCGCGGGCGCTCACGGTCCTCAACACCACCGCGCCGCTGCAGGTCTCCGGCGAGACGGCGCGAGCGCTGCTCCGCTGGGCGCGGTTGGGACAGCCCATCTGCATGACGTCCTGTGTCATGGGCGGCACGACCGGGCCGGCGTCTCTCGCCGGCGTGCTCGTGGTGCAGCACGCCGAGGTCCTCGCCGGCCTGGTACTGGACCAGGCGGTCCTCGAGGGCGCGCCGTTCGTGTACGGCGGTCTGCCCGTGATGGCGTCGCTGCGCACGGGCGCGGCCCGGTTCGCGGGCCCCGAGTTCGTGCAGCTCTCCGTCGCGACCGCGCGACTCGCCCACCTGTGCGGCCTGCCGGTGCGTGCCGGCGCCGCCTGCACCGACGGCCACGCGGTGGATGCGCGCGCGCTGGCCGAATCGGCCCAGTCCCTCTCCGCGGCGGTCTTCGCCGGGGCTCACTTCCTCTTCCAGGCCGCCGGCATCACGAGCTCGTTCAACGCCATCTCGCTCGAGAAGTACGTGCTCGACGCGGACGTCGTCGCCGCGCTGCGGGCGGCCCTCGATCCAATCCGCGCCGGCACCGAGGACCTGGCGGAGGACGTGATCGGGCAGGTCGGACCGGGAGCCGGGTATCTGGGTCATGTTCACACTCGCCGGCACGCTCGCGACTTCGAGCGCGTCGAACGGCAGCCGCTCGAGACGTTCGAACACTGGACGGAGGCGGGCGGCGAGGATGCCGTCGCCGTCGCCGCGCGACGCGTCCGGGAGCTCCTGGCCGCGCACGTACCGCCGGACGACCTCGATGCGGCGACAATGCGTCAGCTGGCCGCGTTCTGCCTCGGCTGAACACCCGGACAACGGAGAGTGGCCGCACCCGGAAGGGTGAGGGCCTGGACTGTGGAGGGCACATGGACGAGAGACCACGACTGACCGTGTGCGGCGCCGGCGCCGCCGGCCTCGCGATCGCCGCCGACAGCGCGCTCAAAGGGCTGGAGGTCAAGCTCTTCGAGCTGCCCCACCTGGCCGGCAAGCTCGATGCGGCTCGCCGGGCCGGCGGGGTCGAGGTCACGGCCGACTCGGAGACGACTGCAGGCACGACGGGCTTCGCCCGGCTGGCGGCGGTCACCGACGATCCCGGGGAGGCCCTGGCCGGCGCGGACGTCGTCATGATCACCGCGCCCGCCATGTACCACCACGTCTTCACCGACGCCCTCGCGCCGCACCTGCGCGAGGGCCAGATCGTGCTCTACAACACCGGCTACTGGGCTTCTCTGCGGGAGTCGCTGCGGCTCGGCGACACCGTGCCCGATGTCACCTGGGCGGAGTCGAACATCATGCCGTACATCTGCCAGCTGCGCGGCGACGCCATCAACATCGGCCGCTACAAGCGGCACTTCGCCGTCGCCGCCTTTCCCGGCGAGCGCAGCGCCGCCGTCTACGATGTCGTCCGCCACATCTACTCGCAGTACGACCCGGCGGAGACCGTCATCGACACCAACATCGCGGCCGCCGGCAACCCGCCGATCCACGTCACGCTCACCATCCCCATCGCCGGCCTCTACTTCGACCGCTACATGGGCGGCAAGTTCTACCAGGACACGACCATCCCCGGCCAGCGCCTCGTGACCGCGTTCGACGCCGAGCGAGAGCGGCTCGCAGCACACCTCGGGTCCGAGCTGTTCGAGGACCAGGTGAGCTTCGACCGGCGTTGTTATCTGTACGAGGGCGACGACCTCGTCCAGATGCTGCGCTCGTCGCCGCATGCCGACTGGTTCGCCACTGCGGCCTACCTGGAACAGGTCGGCAGCGAGGACATCATCTACGCTTTCGTCCCGATGGTGCGGCTCGGCGAGGCGCTGGGCATCGACCTTCCGGTGACCCGTGCCATGGTGGAGGTGATGGGCACCATGCTGGGCCGGGACTACTGGGCGGAGGGCCTCGACCTGGGGGCCATCGGTCTGGAGGGTCTCGACCTGGAAGGCGTGCGCCGGTACGTCATGACGGGAAGGCGGTGACGGGGCGCGGAGGCGAGGAGGCGTCTCCGCCCGCCACCATCAGGACGAGGGCCGCGGCGATCGCGACGTGCCCCGGCCGCCGGCGGCCCTCGCGCGCTCCCATCGCTCACCCCTCCGTGTCGATGACGGCGTCCGACTCCCGTGTACCCCGAGCCGGGCCCGGCCTCGGCCGTCCGCGGGGCGGCGGTGCGCGGGCCCTGCGGTATGCTCCACGGCATGGCCCGGGCCGAGGTCCCGGGTGGCCCGCGGCGATCAGCGACAGTGGGGGCGAAGGGTGGAAGAGCCGGTCTTCGAGACCATCATCGAGCCGTTCCGCATCAAGGCGGTCGAGCCGATCCGGCTGACCACGGCGGAGGAGCGTGCGCGGCTGATCGCCGAGGCCGGCTTCAACGTCTTCGCGCTGCGCTCCGAGGACGTCGTCGTCGACCTGCTCACCGACAGCGGCACCGGCGCGATGAGCAGCGAGCAGTGGGCCGGCATCATGCGCGGGGACGAGTCCTACGCCGGCAGCCCCTCGTTCTTCCGCTTCCAGCAGGCGGTGCAGGACGTGACCGGCTTCGAGTTCGTGATCCCCACGCACCAGGGGCGCGCCGCCGAGCGCATCCTGTTCTCGGTGATGTGCAAGGCGGGCGACGTGGTGCCCAACAACAGCCACTTCGACACGACCCGCGCCAACGTCGAGTTCCGCGGGGCGGTCGCCCTCGACCTGCCGTGCGCCGAGCTCGCCGACTTCGACTCGGACCACCCGTTCAAGGGCGACATGGACGTCGCGCGCCTGGAGCGCGTCATCGCCGAGCACGGGCGCGAGCGCGTGCCGCTCGTGATGCTGACCGTCACCAACAACTCCGGCGGCGGCCAGCCGGTGTCGATGGGCAACGCGAAGGCCGTCGCCGAGGTCTGCCGCCGCCACGGCGTGCCCTTCTACCTGGACGCCTGCCGCATCACCGAGAACGCCTACCTGGTCAAGCAGCGGGAGCCCGGCTACGCGGACGTTCCCGTGGCCGCCATCGTGCGCGAGATGTGCGACCTCGCCGACGGCTGCACGATGAGCGCCAAGAAGGACGCCATCGTGAACATCGGCGGCTTCCTCGCCACGCGCGACGCCGAGGTGGCCCGCCTCGAGAAGGACCTGCTCATCCTCACCGAGGGCTTCCCCACCTACGGGGGGCTCGCGGGCCGCGACCTCGAGGCCATCGCCGTGGGCCTGCACGAGGCGCTCCGCGAGGACTACCTGCACTACCGCATCACCTCGACCCGCTACCTCGGGGAGCACCTGCGCAAGGCCGGCGTGCCCCTGCTGTGGCCTCCGGGCGGGCACGCCGTCTACCTGGACGCGGCGCGCTTCGCGCCGCACCTCGCGGCCACCGACCTGCCCGGCGTGGCGATCGCCGTGGACCTCTACCGCGCCGGCGGCGTGCGCGGGGTGGAGATCGGCACGCTGATGCTGGGCTCCCGCGATGCGGAGACCGGTGAGGAGAGGCCGGCGGCCCGGGAGCTCGTGCGCCTCGCCATCCCGCGCCGCGTCTACACCCAGAGCCACATCGACTACGTGGTCGAGGTCGTGAGCCACGTGTACGAGCACCGGGACGAGCTGCCCGCCTACCGCATCGTCGAGCAGGCGCCCTTCCTG
>CAIXSE010000599.1 GCA_903921965.1 uncultured Thermoleophilia bacterium
CCAAGTCATCAAAGGAGTACCGAAAGTGCCTCAGGGTAAAGTCAAGTGGTTCTCGACGGAGAAGGCGTACGGCTTCATCGAGCAGGACAACGACAACGACATCTTCGTGCACGTCACCGGCCTGGCCGAGGGCGTGACCGCGATCGACAAGGACATGATGGTCGAGTACGAGGTCGAGCAGGGTCGCAAGGGCCCGCAGGCCACGAAGGTACGCCCCCTCGGCGAGGCGGCGACGGCCGATGCCCCCGCCGATGAGCCGGCTGACGAGGTCGTGGTCGAGGTCGACGTCGAAGTGGACGTCGAGGCGGAGTAACTCCAGGCTTCCAGAGGGGGCCGACCGCCGGGGCAGTGCTCGGAGCCCGGCGGCCGGCCCCCTTCTTGCGTACGCCGGGGTGCCTTTCGGGCGCGCCGGGTACTACCTCCTGCAGAAGACGGCCGTCCCGACTCCGGAGGTGACGCATGGCGGCGACCACAGACGGCATCCACTGGCTGGGGCACGACTCGTTCCGCATCGACGGGTCGGTGACGGTGTACATCGATCCCTGGGAGCTGGTCGAGGGACTGCCGCCCGGCGACGTCATCCTGGTCACCCACGACCACTTCGACCACCTGAGCCTGCCCGACATCGACCGCCTGGCTGCGCCGGGCGCCGTCGTCGTCGGCCCGGCGCCGGTGACCTCGCAGGTGCGCGGGCACGAGACGGTGACCCTGGCGCCCGGCGGCACTGCGACGGTGCACGGCGTGCGGGTCTCCGCCGTGCACGCCTACAACACGAGCAAGTTCCGGGCGCCCGGCCAGGTCTTCCACCCGCGCGACGACGACCACCTGGGCTACGTCGTCGAGCTCGACGGGCGCCGGGTGTACCACGCCGGCGACACCGACCACATCCCGGAGATGGCCGGCGTGGTGTGCGACGTCGCCCTGCTGCCGGTGAGCGGGACGTACGTGATGACGGCCGACGAGGCGGCCGGCGCCTGCGGGACGATCTCCGCCGAGATCGTCGTCCCCATGCACTATGCGAAGATCGTCGGCGGCGAGGCCGACGCCGCGAAGCTCGGCGGGCTGTGTGGCGCGAGGGTGGTGCTCCTGCCCAACGAGAACCGTTGAGCGGAGGTCAGTCTCCCTCGCCGGACCACTCGAGCACGACGGCCTCTTCGGGGCACGCCTCCTGCGCGCGCTCGACGCAGGGCCAGAGCGTCTCGTGGGGGTCGGGCTCGAGCACGTCGGGGAGCCCGTCGTCGCGCATGAAGAAGACCTCGGGGCACACCGCCTCACAGGCCCCGACGCCGGTGCAGCGGTCGTAGTCGACGCTCACGTGCAGTCGTCTCGTCATGTGCGGCAGTGTACACGGCCGGCGGCGCGGCGGCAGCGCCTCTCCCGGCCGGGGCCGTTTCCTGCCGCGGCCGTGAGGCAACAACCTGAGCGGGGGGTCGTGAGGGGCAGCCGCGGAAGGAGGGCCGGGCCATGATCGAGGAGGGCGACCTCGCGCCGGACGAGCTCGTGACGACGCCGGAGGGGGAGACGGTCGACCTGCGCGGTCCCACGCTGCCGCTCGTCGTGTTCTTCGTCCACGACGTCGAGAGTCCGGCTTCGGCGAACCTCGTGGACGATTTCCAGGAGTACCACTCGCGCTTCGACGACGTGGGCGTGCGCGTCATGGGTGTGGCCGTGGACGGCCCCGAGCGCACCGCCGCGTTCGCGGCCGGGCACGGCCTGTGGTACACGCTGGTCGACGACGCCGGCCGCACGCTGTGCCGGGCCTTCGGCGTGATGGAGCACACCGGTCACCACCGGCCACACCCGTCGACGTTCCTGATCGACACGATGGGCGTGGTGCGGCGCGTGTTCCCGGGTATCCCGCCGTACGGGCACGCGCGAGACGTGCTGGAAGAGGCGAGAGAACTGTGGGGCTGAGCCGCCGCGGGAGGGCGCGGCCCGCGAGCGAGAGGAGGGACGCGTGCTGAAGGAAGGCGACAGGGCGCCGGCCGTGACCGGTGCGTCCTACGACGGGGCGGCGTTCGACCTGGGGGCGCCCGGCAGGAGGACGGTGCTGTTCTTCTACCCCAAGGCGAACACCGGCGGCTGAACGACCGAAGCCGTTGAGTTCAACGGCCTGCTGGACGAGTTCGTCGCCCTCGACGTACAGGTGGTCGGCGCAAGCGTGGACAAGCCGGCAGCGAACGAGCGCTGGGCGCAGAAGCACGACCTCAAGATGCCGCTGATCAGCGACGAGGGCGAGCACACCGTCGCGGCCGCGTTCGGCGTGGCACGCCCGATGGTCGGGGTGGCCAAGCGCACCACGTGGCTCATCGACCCCGACGGGACGCTGCGGAAGATCTACTCGAAAGTGACCGCGAAGGGTCACGCGGCCCAGGTGCTCGCGGACTGCAGGGAGATCTGGGGCTGACGCCGTCGTCCGGCGAGAAGGGTGTGGCGAGACGGCCGGGGCGGCGCAGCCGCCCCGGCCGTCTCGCTCACTCGTCCGCGTCTGTCTCGTCGCGCGGCCCCAGATAGGCCGCCGTGTCGATCATGAAGATGCGCTGCGACCAGCTGTCGCCCGCGGGGGTGGCACGCTCGGCGTCGTCGACGGCGCCGATGCGCGCGGTCATGTCGTCGCAGTAGTGCACGATGATGGCCTCGCGCGTCTGCGGGATGACCGGGCTGCCCTTCTCGCGCATGCCGTGGTGGGACACGATGATGTGCCGCAGCCGCTTGGCGGTCTCGGGCGGGAAGCCCTCGACCTCTGCGATGAGCCCGCGCACGATGTCGTGCCCGATGACGATCTCGCCGTGCAGGCGGCCTTCGTCGGTGAGCAGCGGGGCCATGGCGTCGCTGGTGTAGGCCTCGATCTTGCCGATGTCGTGCAGCAGCGCGCCGGCGAGCACGAGGTCGCGGTCGACGGTCTCGAAGTTGCCGGCCACGCCTCCGGCCGTCTCGGCGACGATGACCGAGTGCTCGAGGAGCCCGTGCCGGTAGGCGTGGTGGTTGCGCACGGCCGCCGGCGCGACGAGGAAGGTGGCGCCGGGCCCCCGTGAGCCGTCGAGGGCGCGCTCGAGAAGGGCGCGCAGCCACGGGTCCTCGACCGAGTCGACGAGCGCCGCGAGGCGCTCGCTGAGCTCGGGCATGCCGACCGGCGACACGGGGACGAGGTCGGCGGCGTCGAACTCGTCGGGTGCAGCGAGGCGCAGGCGGCGCAGCTGGACCTGCGCCCCGTACTGCGGGTGGACGCTGTAGGTGCCGCCGGCCACGACGACGTCGCCGGCGCTGATGCCGAGGGCTTCCTCGGACGGGTCGAAGTGGATGCCGGCCACCTCGCCGGTGGCGTCGCGCAGCTTGAGACGCAGGTACGTCTTGCCGTTGCGGTCTGTCGCGGCGGTGATCTCGGAGCAGGTGAAGCAGGTGTCGACTGCCTGCCCGCTCTCGAGCTCGGCGATGGGCACCCTGGGCATGGCGGCGGCGAGGCCGCGGAGGTCGTTCAGCATCGTGTCTCCTTGGGTCCTCGCTAGGCTACCAGACCGCCGGGACGCACGTCGTCGCCCCGGGGGTGGACGTTCGCGGCGCTGCGGGAGCGCTGCAGCGCCGTCAGCCGGCGGACCGGGGTCCGTCGCCGCCGGCGCTCTCGTCGCCGGGTACCTCGCCGCCGGCGGTCTCCCCGGCCGGAGGCGCAGGGCCGGGGCCGTCGCCGTCGCCTCCAGGGCCGGCCGGCCGGCCCGGCCCGGGTGACGGCGTCTCGCCGCGCAGGGCGGCGATCTCGCGCTCGTTCTCGTCCAGAGCCTCGCGCGCCGCACGCAGCGCGGCCGAGGCCGCGTCCAGGTCAGGGTGCCGGACCTCGCCGAGCTCGATGAGTGAGAAGGTGGTCTGTCCGAGCTCGCGCTCCGCCTTGCGCAACTCGCTCTGCAGCGTCACGCCGCGTGCCTGGGCGGCGGCGACCTTGCCGGCCCGTTCGGCGTCGGCGGCCAGCTCGCCGGCCTTGGCCCTGACCGTGTCGAAGAGCCCCATGCGGCCTCCTTGGTGACGTGCGTCCGGGGTGGCCCTCAGTCTGGCCCGCCGGCGACGCCGCGTCCACCGTCGCGCCGGGCGCCGCGGTGGCGCTGCGCCCCGAGCAGCACGAGGAGCGCCGTCGCGATCACGATGACGAGGACGAACGGCAGGGCGTACCCGGCGCGGAACAGCAGACCTCCGACGACCGCGCCGCAGGCCATCGGCAGCCCCATGACGGTGTCGAAGATCG
>CAIXSE010000600.1 GCA_903921965.1 uncultured Thermoleophilia bacterium
ACCTCAACCTGCGCGAGATCGTCACGCTCGTCCCGCTGGTGGCACTGGTCATCTGGGTGGGCGTCTATCCGACGACGCTGCTGAACTACCTGCACGTGCCCGTCGACATGATCATGCTGCGCGTCACGCCTGCCCTGAGCAGCGAGCACGCCAACGCGCTGGCCCAGCTCGTGGATACTGCGAAAGGTCTCTTCTGATGGGTGCCGCCAACAACGCCATCGTCGTGATCCTGCCCGGCGTTGTGCTCGCCGCGGCGGCCGCGCTGGTCCTCGTCGTCGACCTCTTCACCGCGCGCAAGGCCGTGCTCGCCTGGCTCGCGGCCGCCGGCTTCATCGCCACCGCGGCCGTCGCGGCGGGGCAGTGGGTGCGCTTCGCGGACGGCGGCATCCTGTTCAACGCGCGGAAGCCCGAGACCGGGTTCGCGGGTATGGTCTCGCTCGATAAGTACGCGCTCTTCTGCACCGTGCTGTTCTGCGCGATCGGCCTCGCCACGGTCATGCTGTCCGACTCGTTCCTCGCCCGGCGGCGCGCCGCGCGCGGGGAGTTCTACGTGCTGCTGATGCTCATCGTGACCGGCATGATCGGCATGGTCATCAGCACCGACCTCATCGCCTTCTTCGTCTCGTTCGAGCTGATGTCGCTGCCGACCTACGTGCTGGCCGGCTACCTGCTGCGTGAGGAGCGCTCCGGCGAGGCCGCGATCAAGTACCTCATCACGGGCGCGTTCTCCTCGGCGATCCTCGCCTTCGGGATGGCCCTGCTGTACGCGGCCACCGGCCAGACCAGCTACGTGGGCATCGCCCACGGGCTGGCCGCGCTCGACGCGCACGGCCTCGACGCCCGTGGCCTGCTGGTCGTGGCCTTCGTCCTGCTCGTCACCGGCTACGGCTTCAAGATCTCGGCCGTGCCGTTCCACAGCTGGGCGCCCGACGTGTACGAGGGTGCCCCGACGCCGGTCACCGCGTTCATGTCCACCGGCGTGAAGGCGGCCGCCTTCGCCGGCTTCGCCAAGCTCTTCATGCTCGCGGCCGGGGTCCAGTGGCAGCTCTGGGTCCACACCATGACCATCCTCGCCGTCATCACGATGGTGGTCGGCAACGTGCTGGCCCTGCCTCAGCGCAACATCAAGCGCATGCTCGCGTACTCGAGCATCGCGCACGCCGGTTACCTCACCCTGGGCCTCATCGCCGCAGGTACGTCGGGCACGTGGGAGGGCATCTCCGCGATCCTCTTCTACCTGGTCACGTACGCGCTCATGAACCTCGGCGCGTTCGGGGTGCTCGTCTGGATCCGCAACAAGCGGGCGTTCGACTACTCGCTCGACGGGATCGCCGGCCTCGGCCGCACGATGCCCTGGCCGGCGATGCTCATGGGCGTCCTCATGGTCTCGCTCACCGGCATCCCGCCGACCGCCGGTTTCTGGGGCAAGTTCTACCTGTTCACGGCGGTCATCAACGCCGACCTCACGTGGCTCGCGATCATCGCGGTCGTCATGAGTGCCGTCTCCGCCTACTACTACCTGCGCGTGGTGTGGTTCATGTACTTCCGCGAGGCCGAGCCGGCCGCGGCCGGCAGCGCCGTCGCGGCGGCCCCCGGGGCGCCCAGCGGCGCGGCGGTGCCCGGCGCCGTGTTCGCCACGGCACCCGGCGACTCGGCCTCGTACCCGGGCACGTCCGGCGCGCCGGTAGAACCCCGGACAGCCGCACCCCGGCAGCCGGGCCAGGCCGGAGTGGTCTGGGCCGTCAGCTTGTGCGCCTTCGGCGTGATCGCCGTCGGCATGTTCCCGGCGCCGCTGCTGCGGTTCGCGGAAGGCGCCCTCCGGCTCATCCTGGGCTAGGCCCCGCCTGACCCCGCGGCCAGACTGCGGACGCGGCGCGGAGGAGGGAGACTCCGGTGCGCATCCTTTTCGTCGGTGACGTCTTCGGGCAGCCGGGGCGGGACGCCCTGTTGAAGTGGCTGCCCGGCTACCGCGCGGAGCACGGCGTCGGCTTCGTCATCGTGAACGCAGAGAACGCGGCCAACGGCGCGGGCATCACGTCCAAGATCGCCCTGAAGCTGCTCGGCGGCGGCGTGGACGTGCTCACGACCGGCAACCACGTCTGGCGGCAGAAGGAAGTCTTCTCCTTCCTGTCGGCCGACGACCGGATCGTGCGGCCGGCCAACTATCCGGAGGGCGCACCCGGCCGTGGGCTTACCGTGCGCCCGGCGGCCGACGGCAGCCCGGTCGCGGTGATCGACCTGGCCGGCGAGCTCTTCATGAACACCGGCCTCTCGCCGTTCCGCATCGTCGACGCCCTCGTGGACGAGGCCCGGCGGCGCGCCGACACCGTCGTCGTCGACCTGCACGCCGAGGCGACGAGCGAGAAGGTCGCCATGGGTCACCACCTGGACGGGCGCGTGACCGCCGTACTCGGGACGCACACGCACGTGCAGACGTCCGACGCGCGAGTCCTGCCCGGAGGCACGGCGTACATGACCGACGTCGGCATGACGGGGCCGCTCGAGTCCGTCATCGGCGTCAGGACCGACATCATCGTGCGCCGGTTCCTGACCGAGTTGCCGGCCCAGTTCGAGGTGGGCGACGGCCCTGTGCGGCTCGACGCCGCTCTCATCGAGGCCGAGGGCGGGCGCGCCCTGTCGATCGCCGGATTCGAGGTCGTCCTCCCGTAGGGTCTGCGTGATCGGCCGAGTCGGCCGGCGCGGGAGCGGGTAGGCTTCAGGCAGGCGCAGCGCGGGCAGCCGGACGAGGTGCGGGGCGGTGCTCTCTTGAGCACGCGCGCCGAGTTGCCGATGGAGACGCCATGGAAGGTAGTACACGGAGCGGAGGAGAGCGAGGTCTTGTCGCTTCGCTTGGGGCAGACAGGGCCGGGGCGGCCGAGGCCGTCCGCGTGAACCCCTTCAAGCGCCGCGTCGCTGCCGCGCTCGTCTCCGACGTCGTGGCGGTCACGGCGGCGTCCCTGCTCGCCGTGCAGCTCACGCGGGCGCTGGATGCGGTGCCCGTGGCCGGCCGCGTCGTCCGCTCGTTCGAGGTGGAGCCCAGTCTGGGCGCCTACGCCTTCCTGCTGCTCATCCCGCTGTGGATCGCCGCGCTGTGGGCCTTCGGCCTGTATCGCGAACCGGGCCGGAGCCTTGGCGGGGGCACTTTCGTCCAGACGTTCTCCGGCCTCACCGCGGTGACCGCGACCGCCTGGATCGTCCTCATCGGCATGGTCCTCCTCCGCGGTGAGCACGCGCCCGTGGCGAGCCTCATCACGTTCTGGGCCCTCGCCGTCGTGCTGCTGCCTCTGGGCCGGTGGCTCACCAAGGCGCTGGTGTGGTCGCGAGGCACGTTCTGCGAGAGGGTGCTCATCATCGGTGCCGGCGACGTGGGGTACACCGTCGCCGACAAGATCGCCAAGCACCCCCGCCTTCGTGTGAAGCTCGTGGGGTTCCTCGACGACGGCGAGCCGCGGGGTCACGAGGGCGGCTCCGGGGCCCGGGTGCCGGTCCTGGGCGTCCTGGGCGACCTGCCGCGAGTCATCGCCGAGCAGGGCGTCGACCGGGTGATCATCGCCTTCTCGCGCGCTCGCCACAACGACTTCCTGCGCGTGGTGCGCGCCTGCGCCGACACCGCCGTACAGGTCAACATCGTGCCGCGGCTCTTCGAGGTCGTCAGCTCCCGGGCCCTCGTGGACGACGTCGAGGGCATCCCTCTGCTCGACGTCGGTCACGTGGAGCTCGGGCGGTTCAACATGGCCGCCAAGCGCGTGTTCGACCTCATCGTCGGCGGCGCCATCTGCGTCGTCGCGCTCCCGGTCATCGGTGTGGTGGCGGTGCTCATCAAGCTCGAGTCACGGGGTCCGGTGTTCTTCCGCCAGGAGCGCATGGGCAAGGGCGGCAGGACGTTCATGATCCTGAAGTTCCGCTCGATGTACGAGGGCGCCGAGCGCCTGCGCGACGACCTGTCCGGTCAGAACGAGTACTCGGGGCCCATGTTCAAGATGAAGCGCGATCCCCGGGTCACGCGCATCGGCGGCTGGCTGAGGCGCTGGAGCGTGGACGAGCTTCCCCAGCTGCTCAACGTGATGAAGGGGGACATGAGCCTCGTCGGGCCGCGGCCGCTCTGGGTCGAGGAGGCCAGGCAGTGTCGCGGGTGGACCCAGAAGCGGCTGGACATCACCCCCGGCATGACCGGGCTGTGGCAGGTCCTGGGGCGCAACGACATCCCGTTCGAGGAGATGGTCAAGCTCGACTACATGTACGTCACCGGCTGGAGCCTGGGCTGGGACGTGAAGCTGCTCCTGCAGACGGCCGGCGCCGTGTTCGACAAGCGCGGCGCGTACTGACGCGAGAGCGGCGGAGCCGCGGGAGCCTGGACGGCACGTGCGGGCACCAGTCCGCAACGACGACGGCCCCCGGAGGCGCTGCGCCTCCGGGGGCCGTCGTGTGAGACTCCTCGGTCCGGCCTCAGGTGCCGGTGACGCCGCGGCAGACTCCCGGATTGCCCGACGGATCCCAGCCGCACTTGTCGCCGGTGACGGTGTTGTAGCCGCCGTCGTGGTTCTTGCACACCAGAAGAACAGCTTCTTCAGGCCGGCCGCGGGTGAGCACGAAGAGCTTCGGCTCTGTCCACTTCATCGTGATACCCCCAAGCTGTGGTTGAGACCACGTAGTCAGTTGTGTGTACGATACTACCCTTGTAGCGGTTCTGTCGACCATCTATCTGTTGTCAGGGCTGCATACTGTTGCCGTCTGGTGACTCTTCCTTGACCAGCGCGGCCCGTGCGTGCGCCACGGAGCAGAAGTACGACACGTCGCCGTCGAGCGCGCCCGTCTCGAGGTACGAGTGGGCCGGGCACCACAGGCAGAGGTTGAAGACCTCGCACGCGCCGCAGCCCTCGACGTACTCCTGCTTGTCGGTGGTCATCTCCCACACGCGCGGCACCAGCGAGGTCCACGCCTCGGCGAGCGTTCCTCTGCGCAGGTCGTAGACGCAGTCCGGGTGGTGCAGCGAGGCGCACGGGCGGAAGAGCCCCTCGGGGCCGACGGTGAAGCTGTCTTTCCCAGGGCGGCAGCGGAAGAGGCGGCGCGAACGCACGCCGCTCGCCTGGGGGATGAGGAGACCGTCGCGGTGCTCGCGCATCGCCGCGCAGCGCTCCTCGTCGGTCTCTTCGAGGCGGGCGATCTGCTCGGGCGACAGGCGCTCCGCGCGGATCAGCGCGTTTCTCGTCTCGTCGCCGTCGTAGCGCAGGTGCAGCTGCGGGTCGAAGCGGAAGAAGTCCTTGGTCCGCGCCCGGCAGAAGGCGGCGATCGCGTCCAGTTCGTGCACGTTGGCGCGCAGCGCCATGGCCTTCAGACGGACGGGGATGCGCGCCTCTTCGAGGAGCGCCAGGCCGCGGCGGAATGCGTCGTAGGAGCCGGGTCTGCGGGTGACGGCCTCGTACGTCTCGCGCGTGGCGCCGTAGACGGTCACCTCGATGTTGCGCGGCGGGACGTCCTTGAACAGGCGGACGTGGCGCTCCTTCACGAGGCACGCGTTGGTGAACACCGAGACGACGAACCCCTTGCGCCGGAGCAGCAGGTAGGCGTCTTCGAAGTCCTCGCGGAGCAGGGGCTCGCCGCCCGTGACGAGGCACCACAGGGCGCCGAGCTCTCGTGCCTCGCCGGCGATGCGGTCCAGCTCCTCCAGCGTGAGCTCGGCCTGCAGGGCCCGGCGGTCGCCCGCGGGCAGGTTGATGTAGCAGTGCGCGCAGTCGTTGTTGCAGCGGGCGGTCAGCTCCAGCTCGAAGCTCACCGGCAGGCGCTTGCGGCGCATGTCGTCCCAGAGCGGGAGCGAGGCGATCGGCAGTTCCTCGACGGTGCTCACCGCAGCCTCCTCCACGCCGCCTCGAGCTTGCGTCCCGCGGCGACGAGCGGGGTGAGCAGGCCGTGGCGCGAGAGCGCGGCGAGCAGCAGCCGCTCGGGGCGCCGCCCCAGCCGGACCTCGTGGACGCCGCGTTCGACGCGCGTGACGCGGCCCAGGAGGAGCCCCGCGGCGATGGGCCCGTCGGGCTCCAGGGCGGCGTCCCCGCGCGTCACGAAGCACCCCGGCGCGCCGGCTACGATACGGTGGACAAGGAGCCTGTCGTCGCCGGAGCGGCGGAACGCGACGACGTCGCCGAGCTTCGGTCCGCGGCCCGCGAACGGGCTCACCGTGAGCACGTCGCCGTCCCTGATGAACGGGTGCATGCTGCAGCCCCCCGCGCGGAAGCGCACCGACTCGCGGCGCCCGAGGATGTCCTCCATGAGGCCGCGGAACGCGGCGGCCGGCAAGACGATGCCGTCTTCAGCCTCCGCGAACGGTCTAGGCTCCGGCGACATCCACGACCATGCCGCGCGCGGCCAGCTCGGTGAGCAGCGCTCCGACGTGGCCCGGGATCTCCCCGTCCGGGTCTTCGTACTCGGCCTGCAGACCGGCGATGACCTCGTCGACCGAGCGCTTTCCGTCGAGGTGCTCCCAGACGGCCTTGCCCGTCTCGTTCAGGCTGAAGAGCTCGGCCTCGAGGTCGCCGACCCCGGAGGTGAGAGGGACGAGCACGATCTGCCCCTCGATGTCGCGGACCACGAGGTCCGGCGAGGGTTCGAACACCTGTGCGCCGCTCACTCCTTCAGACATGCGATGCGCTCCTTCCAGTCGGTGACTTCCCATGGATGTTCTCCGGCGGCCAGCAGGCCTAACCGCCGGGCTTGCTCCTGCGCGATACGGCACTGGTACTCTACGGGCCGGTCGAGGACGCCGTGCTCGGCGTACGAACGTGCCGGGCACTGTTCGCAGTACCCCGCCAGGAAGCACCTGGCGCAGCGCTCGAGGTAGGCGGGGTCGGTGGCCTTCATCTCCCTCAAGCGCGGGAACGCCTCGGTGACCGCCTCTCGCAGCGATCCGGTCGAGAGGTCGTACGCGAGGGCGGGGTCGCGCAGCACCGAGCAGGCGTGCAGGATGCCGTAGGGGTCGAGCGCGGGGCGCTTGCCGATGTCGCAGGCGAAGAGCGTGTCGCCGGAGGGTCCGCAGAAGGCGCGGCAGAACTCGGCGGAGACGGCCTCGTGCCCCGCCGCCTCCGCGGCGGCGGGGAGGACCTCCGCGGGATCGGCGCGTACGTCTTCGATGCTTCGGTTGCGGCGGCTGGAGTCGCGCCGCCTCCTGAGGTCGTAGAACATCACCTGCGAGGGCGCGTCGACGACCGTCGGCAGCCCGGCCGCCCAGGCCGCGAGCTCCTTCATCTCGCCGGTGTAGGGCGGCCTGAAGGCTCCGCTGAGCTTGAGCGGTACGCCGGCCTGCCCGAGGAGGTCGACGCCGCGCCGGAACTCCGCGTACGACCCCCTGCGCCGCGTCATCGCCTCGTAGGTGGCCGCCGACATCCCGTAGACGGTGACCTCGGCGGGGCTGCGCGGCGGGATCTCCGACAGCAGGGCGGCGAGCTCCGGGGTGACGCGGCGGGCGTTGGTGGCCAGCGTGACGGTGATCCCCAGGCGCCGCGTGTACTCGTAGAGCTCCGCGAAGTCGTCGCGGACGAGCGGTTCGCCTCCCGTGAAGCGGATGCGCAGGAGGCCGAGCTCGGCGGCCTCGGCGAGGATCTCCCGCGCCCGTTGCGTCGAGACCTCGGCGGCGAGAGCGCGGGCGTCGTCGAGCGGCAGGTTGACGCAGCAGTGGCGACAGTCGTTGTCGCAACGTTCGGTGAGCTCGAAGTCCATCTGCGCGAGCAGCGGCCGCGGGATGACGGCGCCGGGGCCGGAGACGACCACGGAGGATGGCCGGGGCTCGCTCACGGGGTGCGGCTCAGTCAGTCGCCGGCGCCGTTCGCGCACAGCTCGCACAGCACCGGCACGATCGCCCCGCTCCTGTCGAACTCCATCGTGTACACCGGCACCGAGACGGCGATGTGCTCCACGATCGCCAGCGTCTGGCGCCACCACGCGGCGGTGACCACCGGCTTGATGACGCAGCCCAGCAGCGTCGCGAGCGAGGCGACCGGCTCCATGCGGGTGAGGCGGTTGTCGGCCGACTGCTTGAGCAGGAGCACGGCGCGCAGCGGCGCCGACTGCGGCGAGACGATCGGCACCTGCCCGTGGCTCCAGGTGCCGTGGATGCGGTGTCCGTCGGGCCAGCGGCGGATGATGTTGCGGTCGTCGCACAGGGGTACGGCGACGTCCTTCAGGAGTTCGAGGATCGTGGACTTGCCGGCCTCGGAGTGGCCGACGAACACCAGGCCCGCCTCGTCGAGGACGACGGCGCTGGAGTGGAAGTAGCAGGCGTCGCGGGCGGCCAGCGCCGGCGCCACGACGACCTGGTCGGTGGGGAACAGCGTGAGCGCGTTCTGGTTGCCGCGGAGGAAGCCCTCTTCGAGGCGGGGACCGTTGAGGATGCGCCCGCGCGTGTGCGCCTCGTTGAAGACGGCGATGCGGTCGAGGGTGTGACCCGGACCCATGAGGCCGCGGTAGATGTAGTGGCCGTCGCGGTGCGAGATGACCCAGTTCACCGCCCGGTGGACCTCGTCGCCGTAGTCGCCCTCGGTGTCGGCAGGGAGGCCGAAGTGATGCCTGAACAGGAGCGTGTCGGCGCCCGGGCTGATGACCTCGAACGCGTCGAACTTGCGGGAGAACGTGCGCTCGGCGAACGGGAGGTCGGACTCGACGGCGACGGTGAGCCCCGCGAGCTGGTAGAAGCGGCGGCGGGTGCGGTCGACCGCGGGGAGCGCGTCCACCGGCGTGAGGAGGGCATCGGGGAGCCGCACGTCGTCTCGCCCGGTCCACGGCCCGAAGGTATCTCCCGGATGTGCTGTCACGTGCACCTCGCTGTCCGCGGGCCCCAAGGCTGTGCTCATCGCCTTCTCAGGGACTTCTGCAGGTAGCGGACCCGCTGGAAGATCTCCCAGGCGACGGGCTGGTTCGACTCACCGTGGTCCATCATACCTTGGTCCCGGGGCGCGAAGACCTGCAGCGCCGCCAGACGGGCGCCGTCCCACCGGCGGTCCAGCGAACGCGCGCGCCACAGCGTGCTGATGAGACGGGTGTCGCCGAGGTCGTCGGACGTCTCGATGAGCTCCGCGGCCTTGCGTGCCAGAGCGCAGGCCCCGGCGTCTGCCGCGAGAGCCTCGGTGAACTCCGGCGGCAGCGGGGCGCCGGCGAGGTCTCTCGCCAGGGCGAAGCCCACCAGGCAGCGGCGCAGCGCCCCCCGCGCCCGCGCCCGCCGGACGAAGCGGTCCGGGCGGCCGTAGGCGCCCCCGGCGAGCACGCGGGCGAGCGTGGCCACGTGCTCCAGCTGCGCCCAGCGGTGGGCGTCGCCGTGGACGCACAGCGCCAGGAGGTCGTCGGACGGGCGGAGCACGAAGATGGGGTGGCCGAGGAGCGTCCCCGGCTGCGCCCGCCGGAGGAGCTCCTCGGCGTCGAAGACGGCGGGGACGAAGGCAGGCCCAGTGCGCCAGTGCACTTCGACCAGGAGGTCGTGGCCCTCGAGGATGTCGTGGAACTGCCCGTCGCGGGTGTGTGCGTCGTCGGCCGGCCGGCGGGTGGCGGCGATGCCCAGGCCCGCGAGGACCTCACAGGCCTCGGCGACCTGAGACCTGGCGACGAACAGGTCGAGGTCCTGGAAGTAGCGCATGGTGATCTCGCCGTAGGCGCGTTCGGAGAGGACGGGTCCTTTGTACGGCAGAGCGGTGATGTGCCTGGCGCCGAGGGCGGTGATGATGCGGAGGAGCGCGACGGCCTGCCGCAGCGAGCGTTCGGCGTTGGCCTGGTTGATGAGCCGCACTTCTTCGAAGAGGGCCTGAGGAACCAGGTCGCGGTGCGGCGACAGCGTCGTGAAGAACAGGGGGAGGACCGACTGGTGGATGGCGAGGTCCCGCAGGCGGGGCCAGTCGGTGACGCGGGCGAGCGCCGCCCGGAGGTCGTCCGCGGCGACGCCGAGCCGGGTGCACGCCAGCAGCGCCGCGTACTCTGGGCTCGTGGAGCGGGTGTCGCGGCGAGCCGGCGCCGGATCAGGCGTAGTAGTGGCCATAGCTGGACGAGCGGCTCCTGGCCTTGACCAGTACGGCGCCGAGCTGCTTGCAGGGCAGCGGCCTGAGGAGGTCGCGCATCTCGACGAGCGTCGTGTGCTGCGCCCTCTTGATGTCGACCACGACGACCAGCGCGTCGATCTGTGCCGCGAGCGCCGCCGCGTCGCCGACCTCGAGCAGCGCCGGCGAGTCGACGAGCACGAGGTCGGCGCCGTTGCCCTTGAGGTCGCGGATGACCTCGCCGAACCTGCTGGACGCCACGAGCTCGCCGGGGTCCGGGACCTGGCGGCCGGCGGTCAGGACGTACAGGGCCGGCTCCGTCGCCGTGCGCCGGCCCGCCGCCGTCTCGGGGCCGACGTCGGCGGTCCGGGCGACCACCACGGGGATGCGCACGCCGGCGGTGGCTGCGCCGGCCTGCTGCGAGCCGTCGCCGGCCGGCGCCTGCAGGGTGCTGCGCAGCTCGACGTGCTGGATGACGTCGATGAGCGACTTGTCGTCGGCGAGGACGTCGGAGAGCCCCGCCTCGTTGGGCAGGCCGAAGTACTCGTGCACGCGCGGGCGGCGGATGTCGCCGTCGACGACGACGACCTTCTTGCCCGCGAGGGCCAGGGTGATGGCGAGGTTGCACACCATGGTGCTCTTGCCTTCGCCGGCGCGGGCGCTCGTGACCATCAGTGAGGAGTGTCCGTCGGGGTTGAAGTAGTCGAGGTTGGCACGCAGCAGCCGGAGTGCTTCGGCCATCTTTCCGCGCGGCTCGTTCAGCACGACGAGGCGGCCCGCTCCGAGGCTGCGCCGGTCGATCTCGGGGAGGGTGCCCACCACGGGGAGCCCCAGGACCGCCGCCGCCTCCTGCTTGCCGCTCACCCTGGCGGTGAGCGGCTCCAGGATGAACGCGAGGGCGACGCCCAGGAGGATCCCGACGCCGAGGCCCAGGAACGCGGCCTGACGCGGCTGCGGCGCGAACGGATCGTTCGGCGGCACGGCCTGCGTGATCTGCTCGAAGTCGCCGGCCGCGGTCGTCTCGAGCAGCTTCAGGCTCTGCAGCCGCTGCTGCAGCAGGGCGTAGTCGGCGGACTGCTGCTGCTCGGGCGTCGTGAAGGCCTCCATGTTGGCCTTCACGGCCTGCTCGGCGGCCGTGATGCGCTTGAGCTGCTGGTCCTTGCGCCACTGCACGATGGCCGCCGCGTAGGCGTTGGCGGCTGCTGCTGCGACAGCGGGGTCGCCGCTGGTCGCGGTGACGTCGACCACGCCGCTCGTGCCGCCGCTGCCGGACGTGCTCTCCCTCGCCGAAGCCGACACGGTGAAGTCGCCGCCGAGCGGTGCCTCGGCGGTCTTCTGTGCGAGGTCGTAGATCTCGGTGCTGTCGGCCAGGTCGAGGATGTTCTCCACGGCCAGGTCGCGGGCCTCGCCCGCGTAGTAGGACCCGCCGAGCGGGTCGGACGGGTCCACCGGTTCCACGTACAGCAGGGACGCCGTGGCGGCGTACTGGGGCGCCTGCTGCCACGAGTAGACGAAGGCGCCCGCGGTCGACGCGCACACCACGATGAGGATGACCCACTTCCAGCGCCAGAGGACGCGCAGGTAATCACTGAGCGACATGCCGCCGCTCTTGCCGGACGGGCCTTGGGCCATGTGACCTCCAGTAGAGCCTGAAGCAATCGTAGGGGCGGGAGCCTGTCGCGGGCAAGTTCCGAGGAGGCGCCCGCCCACGGCTGAATATACTATCGACGTTCTCAGTACGACCTTGACGGTCTTCGAGCTGACGTCTGGCACCTTGAGTACCTTCATCGCAGACACGCGCGCCATCGGTCGCGTCCTCGGTGTCCCCGTGGACCTGGTCTCGTGCGGGTTCGCGGCGGAGCGCGTGTGCGACTGGGCCGCCCGGCGCGCGTCCCGCTCGGTCCTGGTCGCGAACGTCCACATGACCATGGAGGCCGTGGACGACCCCTCG
>CAIXSE010000601.1 GCA_903921965.1 uncultured Thermoleophilia bacterium
CTACAAGATGACCGCCGACGAGCGCGAGACGCACGGCCTCGGCAACCTGCCGAACAACCTCTACGAGGCCATCCAGGCCACGCAGAACAGCGAGCTCGTGAAGAAGACCCTCGGCGACCACGTCTTCGAGCGCTTCGTGACCAACAAGCTCAACGAGTGGTACGAGTACCGCGAGCAGGTCACCGACTGGGAGATTCGCAAGTACTTCGCGCAGCTCTGAGAGGCTGAGGGGGCGCGGGAGCGCCCGCGCGAGAGTGACGCGGCCCCTGCCGCGTCCCGGGCTCGTGCGGTCCCATGCGCCGGGCTGCCCGGAGCCCATCGGTGTCGACGCAGGAGGTGGCGCTGCGCGGACGCGCCGGGATCGGCTGTCGAGCCCGCCCGGCGCCCGCTCAGCGCACCGTGAAGCTCTTGCTGCTCACACCGGTGCCGCTGTTGCCGGCGTCGTCCCGGCAGCTGAGGTAGTACCGGTAGCTGCCGCGCTTCAGCAGGCAGCGGAAGCTGCAGGAGCGGGCCTCGTTCGTCGGCACGTCGTCGAGGGTCGTGCTCCACACGGTCCGCCCGGCGCGCTTGATGACCAGGTACACGGAGGCGCTCCCGCAGGAGGGCAGAGGATCGCCCACGCGATAGCGGATGGTGGCCGTCTGCCCGCGCTTGACGCTGACTGCGTTCATCGCCACCACCGTGGGCGGCTCCGAGTCGACGGGCTCGGGCTTCGTCACCGTGAACGAAGACGTGCTGGTGGCCGTGCCGGAGGATGTGGTGACTGTGATCGGGCCGCTCGTCGCCAGGAGCGGCACGGTGGCTGTGATGTGACCGGGGTCTCCCGTGGTGAACACGGCCGCGGCGCCGCCGAACGTCACTGCCGCAGCCCTGCCCAGATTGGTGCCGGTGATCGTGACCGACGTGCCCGGCGGACCTGATATGGGCTGGAACCCGGTGATGCTGGGCGATGGTGCGAGCGGAGTGGCGGTCAGGCTCACGTTGTCCAGATAGGCACCTTCTCCGCTAGCCGATGCGTCGCTCGCGAACATGATGCCTATCCACACCTGCGGGGCGCCGCACAGGTTGCCGAGATCGGTCTGTGTGAGATCGATGCTGTAGTGGGTCCAGCCCCCATGGCCCCACACAGCGGTGCCCCGTCCATCTCCGCCGTTTGCCGAAGGAGCGGTTTTGAACACACCCACCCAGACGTAGTCGTGCGGTGGGGACTGGTCTTCCGGTGGACAATCCACCCACACGTCGAACTCCAGGAATCCCTCGACGGTGCCGGAAAGATCGAAGGGCCCGGCGACCATCTCGTTATGGACGTTGTTCGGGTAGGGGCCGGGCGGTGACACGTACGTACCGACGCAGTACGCCGAGCTGCTGCCGGACGCAGCTCGGTAGGTCGTGGCGGCCCACGTCACGTCTTGTTGCCAGCCCGAGACCGTGGTCCATCGCGTGATCCCGTATTCGAACCCGTCGAAGAAGGACACGCCGCCGCCGGTCGGCGCACCCGCGAGCGCTGCCCGAGCGGGTGCGAAAGTGGCGGGCCGCCACACGCTCCGGTACGTGGCGGCTGGCGTCGCGCGTCCGGCCGCTGGATCGGCGACCCCGGCAGCGACCGTGGGATGGACGGCGGCGACTGCCGCGCCAGTCGCCAGGCTCAACAGGACCCCGACGGCGCCGCCGAGGACGGCGAGGGACAGGGCAGCGCGAGACCGTGTTGTGGACCTGCATTCCATTTCCGCTCCTCCGCTGGAGTTGCGGCGGCCGGCTGGTGGACATCCGGCGACCCCTCTCGCTCGTGACGGTACGGCCGGGCACGCGGGACGGCCTCACCTGATTCAGGTGAAGTCTGCGCGGGGGACGAGCGTAGGCGCGCCGGTGACAAGCCCTCTTGCAGGCGCTGCGACGCCGCCTGGTGCCGGCGCGGCATTCATGTTCCGGCGCCGTTCAGTCGACGTACGTGGCAACAGGCGGGCCCCGGTCCTTGTCCGGCAGCGAGCGGGGGCGATGAGGCGCAGGTGATCGCACGCGTAGACAGACATCTCTCGCGATGTCCTGCGGTGCTCCCGTATGATTACACGTCAGGCGCGCCGGTGTCCGACGGGCGCTGCGAGGGGGCTGAGGGGCTCGCCGCGAAGACGGGCCGGTGCCGCGCATCCAGACGACGGAAGGGCGCGTGGGAGCACCCCGACAACTCGTGACGTTCAGCCTCGACGACAGTCGCTTCGCGCTCGACGCCGCCGTCGTGCGGCGGGTGGTGCGCGCCGTCGCGGTGACGCCGCTTCCGGGTGCGCCCGCCGCCGTCGCCGGGATCGTCGACCTGCAGGGGACGGTGGTGCCGGTCGTGGACACCCGCGCCGCCTTCGGGCTCGCCCCGCGGCGCCTCCGGGCATCCGACCAGCTGGTCATCGTCACGACGTCCGCACGCACCTTGGCGCTCGTCGTGGACGCGGTGGGCGACGTCGTGGATGCCGAGGCCGGTGACGTCGTGCCCGGCGCTGCGGTCCTGGACGGGCTCGAGCGCGCCGGCGGCGTGCTCCCCACGGCGCAGGGCATCGTGCTCGTCCGTGACGTGGAGGACCTTCTTTCGGCCGCCGGCCGGGCGGAGCTGGGTACGGCCATGGAGGCGCTCGATGGCCACGGTTGACCTGCGAGACCGCGGCGGGGAGCTGCCCGACGCGCTGGCCGCTTCGCTCGCCGAGTGGCTGCGCGCGACCGTAGGCCTGCGTGCCGCCCCCTCCGACCGGCGCGATCTGGAGCGGCGCCTTCGGGCGGCACAGCGCGACTTCGGCTTCAGCGACCTCGAGGAGTTCGTGCGCTGGCTCGTCGCGCAGGCGCCGTCGCGGTCGCAGATCGAGAAGCTCGCGGCGCGCCTGACCATCGGCGAGACGTACTTCTTCCGCGAGAACCAGGCCCTGCAGGCGCTGCGCACTGCGCTCCTGCCCCCGCTCCTCAAGGCGAGGAGTGCGTCCGAGCGGCGCCTGCGCCTGTGGAGCGCCGGGTGTTCGACGGGGGAGGAGGCGTACTCGCTCGCCATGCTCCTCGACCAGGCGGTGCCCGAGCCGGCGACGTGGAACATCTCGGTCCTCGCGAGCGACATCAACCCCGAGGCGCTGCGCAAGGCGGAGGAAGGCGTGTACACCGAGTGGTCGTTCCGCGGCACCCCCGCGTGGCTCCGGCAGCGCTACTTCGAGGCTCTGGATGGAAAGCGCTTCAGGGTCGTCCCGGAACTGAGGCGCGTGGTGACGTTCTCGTACCTGAACCTCTCGGACGAGACGTACCCGTCGCTGCAGACGGGCACCAACGCGATGGACTTCATCTTCTGCCGCAACGTCCTCATGTACTTCGCCCCGGCCCAGGTCGCGGCGGTGACGGAGCGGTTCCACCGCTCCCTGCTGGACGGCGGCTACCTCGTCGTGAGCCCGGTGGAGACACCGTTCCTGACCGGTTCGCCGTTCACGCCGGAGCGCCACCACGGCTGGACGCTGCACCGCAAGGCCGGCGTGCGCCGGGGCGCGGCCCGGGCGCGGCCGCACGCGGCCGGCCCGGCCTCCGGAGGCGGC
>CAIXSE010000602.1 GCA_903921965.1 uncultured Thermoleophilia bacterium
CGCAGACCGGTGCCGGCCGGGATGAGCTTGCCGATGATGATGTTCTCCTTGAGGCCGTGCAGGGTGTCGACCTTGCCCTCGATGGCCGCGTCGGTGAGCACCTTGGTGGTCTCCTGGAAGGAGGCTGCGGAGAGGAAGCTCTCCGTGGCCAGCGAGGCCTTGGTGATGCCGAGGATGATCTCTTCGGCCTCGGCCGGCTGACCGCCCTCCTCGCTCACGCGCTGGTTCTCGCGCACGAAGGACGAACGGTCGACGAGCTGCCCGGGCAGGAAGTCGGTGTCGCCCGCGGTGAGCAGGCGCACCTTCTTCATCATCTGGCGGACGATGAGCTCGATGTGCTTGTCGTTGATCTCCACGCCCTGCGAACGGTAGACCTCCTGGACCTCGTTGACGAGGTAGCGCTCGGTGGCCGTTGCCCCGCCGTGCTTGAGGAGCTCGGCCGGGTAGAGCGAGCCGGGCGTCAGGGGAGTGCCCTCATCGATCCAGTCGCCGTCCTCGAACTTGAGGTTGGTGCGCCGGGTCGAGAGCGCGTATTCCTTGGCCGCGCCGTCGTCAGGCGTGATGGTGATCTTGCACCCACGCTCGGTGTCTTCGATGGCCACGCGGCCAGACACCTCGGCGATGCGCGCGACGCCCTTCGGCTTGCGCGCCTCGAAGAGCTCCACGACGCGCGGGAGGCCGTGCGTGATGTCGGCGCCGGCGATACCGCCGGTGTGGAACGTGCGCATGGTCAGCTGCGTGCCGGGCTCGCCGATGGACTGCGCCGCGATGTGACCGACGGCGTCACCGATCTCGGCCGGGGCGTTGTTGGCCAGAGCGAAGCCGTAGCACTTCTGGCACACCCCGGACTCGGCCTGGCACTTGAGCACGCTGCGCACCGGGACCATGGGGTCAGCCTCGGAGCTGCGCGCCAGCACGTCGAGGATCTGCGCACGGCTTTCGAGGCCGATGTGCGCGTCGCGGTCGAACACGACCTCGCCGGTGGCCTCGTCGACGATGGGCTTGCCGAGATGCCTGCCAAGCAGGTTCTCGTTGGGCTCGTGCGTCCACATGGCGATGGCCTCCGCCGCGGCGCGGCCACGCTTCACCTTGACCTTGGCGTTGGGCAGCGAGGAGTACACCTCGCGAAGAAGGCCGATCTGGGCGGGCCCGATGGTCTCGCCCTTCTTGAGCACCACGCGATCGCTGCGCGGACGGGTGACGTCCTCGGCGAGCGTGGTGCCGGAGAGTTCGGGGTTCTCCTCGCGACGCCGCGACCACGGAGACATCGGCACCCACTCTTCGGTGCCGCAGTCTTCCAGAGAGACCGTGACGTCCTGGCACACGTCCACCAGACGACGGGTGAGGTACCCGGAGTCGGCGGTACGCAGGGCGGTGTCGGCGAGGCCCTTGCGGGCGCCGTGCGTGGAGATGAAGAACTCGAGCACGGTGAGGCCCTCGATGAAGCTCGACTTCACCGGCTGCTCGACGATCTCGCCCTTCGGGTTGGCCATCTGGCCGCGCCACCCGGCGAGCTGGCGGATCTGCTTGATGTCGCCGCGGGCCCCCGATGTCGCCATCATGTAGATCGGGTTGAGCGGGCTGAAGTTCTCGCGGGTCGCCGCCGTGATCTGCACGTCGGCCTCGCGCCAGATCTCCTGGACCTTGCCGCGACGCTCCTCCTCGGAGAGGAAGCCGTCGTTGTACTCGTCCCTGAGCTGGTCGACCATTGCCTCGTGGGTCGCGAGGATGGCGGCCTTCTTCTCGGCCGGCACGACCACGTCGTTCTTGGACACGGTGATCGCGGCGCGGGTCGCGAAGTGGAACCCGACCTCCTTGAACACGTCGAGGATGCGGGCCACCTTGTTGGCGCCGTAGAGGGCGACCAGCTTGTTGATGAACGCCGCGAGGCCCTTCTTGGTCATCGTGTAGTTGATGTAGGTGTAGTCGCCCTGGTACTCGGGGCCGAGGACGGCACGGAGCCCTTCTTCGACCTGCATGTTGAACAGGGCGCGACCGACGGTGGTGACGACGCGGTCGCCCAGGGGCAGGCGCAGCACGATGGGGCTGCGAGTGAACTGGGCGACGCCCAGCTCGCGCTTGGTCGGCACCTCGCGCTGGTCGAGGATGCGCTGCTCCCAGGCCCGCAGGACCTCGTCGTAGCTGCTGTAGGCCGTCAGCTTGCCGGCGCCGAAGTGGTCCGGCAGGGCTTCGCTGAGGTCGTCTTCCTCATGGTACGTGAGGTAGTAGACGCCGATGACCATGTCCTGGCTGGGCACGGCGACGGGCTTGCCGTGGGCCGGCGACAGGATGTTGTTGGTGCTGAGCATGAGCACGCGGGCCTCGGCCTGCGCCTCCCAGCTCAGCGGCAGGTGCACGGCCATCTGGTCGCCGTCGAAGTCGGCGTTGAAGGCGGCGCACACGAGCGGGTGGATCTGGATGGCCTTGCCCTCGACGAGCAGCGGCTCGAACGCCTGGATGCCCAGGCGGTGCAGGGTGGGGGCGCGGTTGAGCATCACCGGATGCTCCGTGATGACCTCTTCGAGGATGTCCCACACCTCGGGCACCATGGACTCGACCATCTTCTTGGCCGCCTTGATGTTCTGCACCATCTTGCGGTTCACGAGGCGGCTCATGATGAACGGCTTGAAGAGCTCGAGGGCCATCATCTTGGGCAGGCCGCACTGGTGCATCTTGAGGTGCGGACCCGCGACGATGACGGAGCGGCCGGAGTAGTCGACGCGCTTGCCGAGCAGGTTCTGGCGGAAGCGGCCCTGCTTGCCCTTGAGCATGTCGCTGAGCGACTTGAGCGGGCGGTTGCCCGGGCCCGTGACGGCGCGGCCGCGGCGGCCGTTGTCGAACAGCGCGTCGACGGCCTCCTGCAGCATGCGCTTCTCGTTGTTCACGATGATGTCCGGCGCCTGCAGGTCGAGCAGCCTCTTCAGGCGGTTGTTCCTGTTGATGACGCGCCGGTAGAGGTCGTTGAGGTCGCTGGTCGCGAAGCGGCCGCCGTCCAGCTGCACCATCGGGCGCAGCTCGGGCGGGATGACCGGGACGACGTCGAGGATCATCCACTCGGGGTGGTTGCCGCTGCGCAGGAACGCGGAGACGACCTTGAGCCGCTTGACCGCGCGCGCCTGGCGCTGGCCCTTGGCCGTGTGGATGGTCTCACGGAGCTCGGTCGCCTCGGCCTCGAGGTCGACGCGCTTGAGCAGCTCGCGCACGGCCTCGGCGCCGGTGCCGCCGGTGAAATACACACCGAAGCTCTCGGGCTCGTACCCGGGCTCGCGACCGAACATGCGCTCCATCTGCTGGTACAGCGCCTCGTCGCTGACGACGTCACGAGGAGCCACGGTCTTGAACTGCTCCCACGCCTTGTCGATCTGCTCCTTGGCGTGGCCGACGTTCTTGAAACCGCGGTCGATGTAGTCGTCGCGCAGCTTGTCGGCCTTGGCGCGCTGCTGCTTCAGCTCGTCGGGGCCGAGCGCTGCGGCGTTGACCGCGATGCGCCGGTACGACTCGAAGATGTCGAAGTAGTTGAAGTAGCCGAACTCGTCCTCCGGGTCGCTGTCCCGGTGGAAATCGTCGGCGTCGCGCTCGCCGTCGACGATGGTGATGAGCTCCGCGTGCATGTCGCGGATGGCCTGCGAGCGGCGCTCGGCGTACTCGTCGTAGCGCGCCTTGAGCTCGTCGATCTTCTCCTGCAGGAACACGAGGTCGCCGTCGCGGCGTTCCTTGTCCACCGAGATGACCACGTAGCTGCCGCCGAAGTACAGGACCTTCTCGAGCTCCTTCGGGGCGATGTCGAGCAGGTAGCCCATGCGCGACGGCACGCCCTTGAAGAACCAGATGTGGCTCACCGGCGCCGCGAGCTTGATGTGGCCCATGCGCTCGCGGCGCACCTTGGCGCGAGTGACCTCGACGCCGCAGCGGTCGCTGATGATGCCCTTGTAGCGCACGCGCTTGTACTTGCCGCAGTAGCACTCCCAGTCCTTGGTGGGACCGAAGATGCGCTCGCAGAACAGACCGTCACGCTCCGGCTTGAGCGTGCGGTAGTTGATCGTCTCGGGCTTGGTGACCTCGCCCTTCGACCACGCCTCGATCTGCTTCGGCGATGCGAGCCCGATGCGGATAGAGTCGAAGTTGTTGATGTCGATCACGTTCGCTCCCTCTGCCTAG
>CAIXSE010000603.1 GCA_903921965.1 uncultured Thermoleophilia bacterium
CGGCGAGCGGGAAGTTCTCGAGCGCGCGCTCGGTGTGGGCGCCGTGCAGGCTCTGCGCCGGCACGGCCACCTCGCCGAGCAGGTCGTGCTCGATCCTGACGCCGCCGCTGTCCATGTGCCGCCCCGTGCGCCCCGGGTCAGGCGTCGTGGCCGAAGACCATCTTCTCGACGGCCACGCCCTCGACGGCGTTGAGCCTGCTCGCCATGGCGTCGGCGTCGGCCTCGCTGCCGTAGAACTCGACGAGCACGAGACCGCTCGGCGAGCAGGATTCCTCGCCGACGTCGTGCAGCCCGAGGCGCGTCTTGATGTTGCAGCCGTACTCGCTGAAGACCTGCTGCACCGGGACGGCGTCCTTGAGCCGGTCGGTGACGTGGATGCCGAGGATGACGTGGTCGTCCTGCATGAGGTCGGTCCCTTCTCTCTCGACGGCCGTCAGCAGAGGATGTCGCGCCCGCCGGCGCGCACCTTGGTCAGCATCTTCTCAGTGTGCTCGCGGCGGACGGGGTCCATCTCCGCGACCTTCTCGGCGATGAGCTTCTCGCCGGTCTCGCGCGTGCCCTCGGTGCCGTAGTCGAGCAGGTACTCGAGGAACGTGCTCAGCGCGTTCGGGTCGCAGTGGTGCTTGATGTCGCCGGGCTTGGCGAGGTCCATGAAGTCCATGCCGGTGCGGCCGAGGCGGTAGCAGGCGGTGCAGAACGAGGGGACGTAGCCGAGGTCGGCGACGTCGCGGATGACCTCGTCGAGGCTGCGGTGGTCGCCGAGCTGGAACTGGGCGGCGTCGAACCTCTCGTCCTCCTCGTAGCCGCCCGGGTTGGTGCGGCTGCCGGCGCTGATCTGGCTGACGCCGAGGGCGAAGGTCTCGCGGCGGATGTTGGCCGTCTCGCGGGTGCTCATGATCATGCCGGTGTAGGGCACGGCCAGGCGCAGGATGGCGACGATCTTGCGGAAGTCGACGTCGCTCACCGGCATGGGCGGCTCCTCGGCCATCGAGCTGCCGGAGGCGGGCTCGAGGCGCGGCAGGCTGATGGTGTGCGGGCCGACACCGAAAGCGCGCTCCAGCTCGTGGATGTGCTGCAGCATGGCGAGGACCTCGAAGCGCCAGTCGAACAGGCCGAAGAGGACGCCGATGCCGACGTCGTCGATGCCGGCTTCCATGGCGCGGTGCATGCCGGTGACGCGCCAGTCGAAGTCTTTCTTCTTGCCGCCCACGTGAACGCGCCGGTACGTGTCGCGGTGGTACGTCTCCTGGAACAGCTGGTAGGTGCCGATGCCGGTGGCCTTGAGGTCGCGGAACTGCTCCACCGTGAGCGGCGCCACGTTGACGTTGACGCGGCGGATCTCGCCGTTGCCGCGCTTCACGTCGTAGATGGTGCCGATGGAGTCGAGCACGTAGCCGAACCCGCCCTGCCTGGGGTACGACTCGCCGGCGACCAGCAGGATGCGCTTGTGGCCCTGGTCGACGAGCAGCTCGACCTCGTGGCGGATCTCGGCCTGGGTGAGGGCGCGGCGCTCGAGCTCCTTGTTCTTCACACGGAAGGCGCAGTACAGGCAGTCGTTGCTGCAGAGGTTGCTGATGTAGAGCGGGGCGAAGAGCACGAGGCGCGCGCCGTAGATAGCGTCCTTGACGTCGTGCGCCGCCGTGAACAGTTCACCGAGCAGCTCCGGGTCGCTCACCGAGCTGAGCACGGCGACCTCGTCCATGTCCAGGCCGCCGAGATCGCGTGCCTTGGCGAGGATCTCGCGTACGCGCCCCGCGTCCTTGGTCGACGCGGCCCGGAGGGCCTCGTCGATGACGCGTTCGTCGATGAAGCTGCCGGTCTCTGCTACTGCCCCGCTCATGCGTGTCACGCCCTCTCTGGGTCCGGCGGCGTGTACGCGCACTCCGCCGCCGCCGAAATCTCGAAGATGAACTCAGCCCACTCGCCCTGCCGGGACTCGGCGCGGATGCGCCCTTCGTGGAGCTGGATGATCCGCCACGTGTTGTAGAGGCCCACGCCGGTGCCCCTGCGCGTCTTGAGGGCAGGGTCGTCGAGGCGCGAGAAGCGCCGGAAGAGCTTGTTCTTCTCGGCTTCGCTGAAGCCGGGGCCTTCGTTCCTCACACTCACCTTGAGCTTGGGCAGGTGGGCCCAGTCCTCGGGGGTGTACTCGACGGTGAGCCAGATGCGGCCGCCCTCGTTGCCGTACTTCGACGCGTTGTCCAGCAGGTTCACGAGGGCGATGCGCAGCAGCGTGGCGTCGCAGCACATCTCCGGGCTCGGGTCGGGAAGGCTCACGATGAGCTCCTGGCCGCGGCCGTCGAGCTGCGGCCGCACGAGCTCGACGGCCTCGTCGACGACCTCGGTGTTGATGGCCACGCGCGAGCGCGGCTGTGTGCGCAGCTCCATGCCCTCGACGCGCGCGAGGTCGAGGTACTCGTTGACGAGCCCGAGCAGGTACTTGCCCTTGCGCACCATTCCCTCGAGCTTCTTCTTATGGACCTCGGAGATGTCTCCGAGGTAGCCCTCGGCCATGAGCTGGGCGTCGGTGACCATGGAGGCGACGGGGCTCTTGAGCTCGTGGCTGACGAAGCTCAGCATCTGCGTGTAGGCGTGGTTGATCTCCTCGAGCTGCTCGATGCGCCACGCCTTCTCCACGGCCTGGCTGAGCCGCTCGGTGATGGCCATCTGCAGCTCGATGTGGTGCGGACGGTACGCGTAGCTGCGCCGCGAGCTGCGGAAGATGAAGCCGACCACGCGACCCTCGACGCTCAGGGGGCACGTGAGGTTGGAACGCACGCCCTCCTGCAGCAGCCGGCGTGTGGCGCGGCTCTTGGGCCGCGTCTCGAAGTACAGCTCCAGGTTGCCGATGATGCGCGGCTGGCCGAGGCGCAGCACCTCGCTGAGCGAGGTGGCCTGCAGCGCCTCGGAGTAGTCCTTGTCGAGCGAGAGCGGGCTGTAGGAGGCGCGGTTGTAGTAGCTGGTCACGCGCTCCTGGCGCTCGTCGACGAAGGCGAGGCCGATGCGGTCGCAGGGGATGAGGCCCTGGGTGTTCTCGAACAGGTAGTCGACGATGGCGCGCAGGCTCGGCCGCGCCGCGATCTTCTGGTTGACGATGCGCAGGATGCTGCGCTC
>CAIXSE010000604.1 GCA_903921965.1 uncultured Thermoleophilia bacterium
CCGGCGAGGACGCGCCGCCGACCGCGCCGGCGGCGAATAGCGGGACGCCGCCGGGGAGGCTGCCGCCGGCGCCCTCGACGACCCGAGCGACCGCGGGCACCGGCTCGAGGGCGTAGACGCCGGCGGCGAGCGCCTGGCGGGCGAGCTCGTCGGCCGGCGTGCCGCCCACCGCCATGCAGACGAGGTCGCAGGCCAGACGCACGCGGCGGCGGCCGGCGGCACGGCCGTCGCCGAGGCAGAGTGTCGCGGACCGCACAGAGAGGCGGCCGTGCGCCCGGAGGTCCGACAGGGCGGCGAAGACGGGCACGGGAGGCGCGGCAGGTGCGCCGTCCGGCCGGCCGCCGGCCCGTGCGGCTCCGCGCCGATCGGCGACGCCGGCCACCGCCACGCCGCCGGCGGCCAGCTCCGAGGCCAGCACGTAGCCCTCGGCACGGTCGGTGACGACGAGCGCGCGGCGCCCCGCAAGCGCGCCGGCCCGCAGCAGGCGGCGCGCGGCGCCCGCGGCCACGACGCCGGGGAGGTCGCCGCCGGCGAACGGCAGGATCCGCTCGTGCACGCCGCTCGCGAGGACGACCGCCGCAGGCTCCACGAGCAGCAGGGCGTCACCCGCCGTTACGGCCAGGACGCCCTCCTCGTACCAGCCGGCGACCTCCGCGCCGGTGAGCACGCGGAGCGTGCCGGTCTTCTCCGCGTCGCCGGTCTGCGACAGCAGGGCGGCCCGCTCGGGGCCGCCCGCCGCACGGCCGCCGAGCCCGGAGTGACGCTCGACGAGCAGCACCGGCACGCCGGCCGCGGCGGCCGTCACCGCGGCGCTCATCCCGGCGACGCCTCCGCCGGCCACCACGACGCCGCCGGCCACTCGCTCGAGACGCGCCCGGGCACACCGCGCGGCCCCCTCCGGCGACGGGAGCGCCGTCTGCGCCGCGGCCCGCGCCATGACGCGCTCGGCCACACTCCAGGCGCGTGGCGAGCGCCGGAACCACGAGTAGTAGAAGCCGGCGTGAAGCAGCGGCGCGGCCAGCTCCGCCGCGCGCCCGGCGTCCAGCTCCGCCGACGGCCGGCCGCCCTCCCGCTCGACCACCATCCCGTCGCGCACCGGCGTCACACAGGTACGCACGCCGGGCAGCCCGTCCACCCGCATCGCGCAGCACGAGCAGGTGCCGTTGCCGCAGCGCACGCCCCGCGGGCGGTGGAACTTCGACGACCGCCCCAGCACGCGCACGCCGTGCGCGGTGAGCGCCTCCGCGACCGTCACGCCCTCGGGCACGGAGAGGGCGCGGCCCTCGAAGAGCAGCCGCACGCGCCTGCACCCCGGCAAGCCGTCGCAACCGGGCGCGCCCGCGCCGGCCGTCACTCCTCCTCCCCGCTCGAGACCACCAGCGACAGCTCCTCGATGAGCCTTCCCTCGAGCAGGCGGTCGAGGGTGAACGGCGCGAGCGCGGCAGGCATCCTCCCGGTCGCGATGAGCTCGCCGAGCAGTGCCCCGGCCCCGGGCGCGCCCATGAACCCGTACACCCAGCCGCAGTCCAGGTAGAAGCCCTCGAGCCCGGGCACCGGCCCGAGCACCGGCGCCACGTCTTCGGCCTGCGAGCAGACGCCGGCCCAGTGCCGCATCATGCGGACGCCGGCGAGCACCGGGAGGAGGCGCGTGAACTTGACGGCCATGTCGCGCGCGCCCGCCAGTGAGGCGCGCAGGTCCTGCCCTTCGCGGACCCGCGCCGGCTCCGTCCCGCCGACGAACTCGCCGCGCGTGGTCTGGTGACAGTAGGCCAGGTGGCACGGCGAGCTGAGCGCCGGCCGCAGGAAGGGCCGCAGGGGCTCGGTCACCATCGCCTCGAGCACGTACGTGCGCAGCGGCACGTCTACGCCGGCGAGGCGCGCCACATCGGCGCCCCGGCCGCCGGCGGCGTCCACGACGACCCGCGTCGCCACGTGCCCGCGGGAGGTGCGCAGCCCGGTCACGCGGCCGGCGGCGGTCTCCACCCCGAGCACCTCAGTCCGGGGGTGGATCTCGGCGCCGAGGCGGGCCGCGGCGCGGGCGTAGCCCCACACCGCGGCGTCGTGGTGGGCGAAGCCGCCGTCGGGCTGGTACATGGCGCCGCGGACCTCGCCGGAGGCGAGCGCCGGCGCCAGCTCGCGGACCTCCGCGGCGTCGAGCACGCGCGTGCGCAGCCCCAGCGCGTGCTGGACGCGCACGTGACGGCTGAAGGCGGCGACCTCGTCGTCGCTCGCCGCCAGCACCGCGTACCCCGCCTCGGTGAAGAGCACGTTGAAGTCGAGTTCGGCCGAGAGCGTGCGCCAGCGCCGCAGGCTCTCGTCGAACAGGCCGATCCACTCGCGCGAGGCGAACGCCGAGCGGATGAGCTCGCCGTTGCGCCCGCTCGCGCCGGCGCCCGGCCAGGCCGCGTCGAGAACCGCCACGCGGCCCACCGCGCGGCGCGCCAGCTCGTGGGCGACGGCGAGGCCCTGGATGCCGGCGCCGACGACGACCGCGTCGTAGGCTCGGCGCAGCTCACCGGTGCACGCCCCGGGGACGATCCTGACGGACGGCGGCACGCCGGCTCGCGGTCTCACGGGCGTTCCCGGTCGTCGCCGGCCTGAGACGCCTCGCCGGCGGCCAGGGTGCCCAGCCGCACCGGCCACAGCGGCGGCCGCGCCGCCGGAGCCGGTACGTCCGCCGGGTCGCGTCCCGTGAGCTCGGCGAGCAGCACGCGCACCGCCTCCCCGCAGCTCTTGCCCTGGCACGGACCGGTGAACGCCCCGGTGAACCGCTTCAGCGTCTCGACGTCGTCGTAGCCGGCCTCCACCGCACGCCGCACGTCACCGGCCGTCACGTCGCGGCACAGGCAGAGGATGACGCGGTCGTCCATCGTCACCTCACGAGTCGACGATCGCTGCGGACACGCCCGGACGACCCGACGCTAGCACCAGCCTCCGGGCGCGGGCAAGGAAGCCCGGCCCGCTCAGCCGGGACAGCTGAACTGGAAGTCGTCCTTGTAGTAGACCTCGCCGCACTCGGGGCAGCGGAGCTCGTACCAGTAGCCGACGGCGACGTTGTGGCGCTCGCAGAAGCGGATGCGGGCGGCCAGCACCTCGAGTTCGTTGTTGCCGCAGGCCATGCAGGTGAGCAGCACGTCGTCGCCGAGGTCGTAGGCCTGCTCGAGGCGCTGCATGGCGCCGCTGGCGCCCTGGTGCGCCGGCAGGTCGGCCTCGTGGGCGCAGGCGTCGCGGGCCCGGGGGACCTCGTGCACCTCGAGCGCCGTCACGAGCCCCGGGAGGAACGCCAGCTTGAGCCCCTCGGCGCGCAGGTACGACTGGAAGGCGCACTCCCCGGGACGCTCGCCGAACAGCCGGCACTCGTGCTGGAAGACGAGGGCCCGCCGCGTGACGAAGCAGCGCATGTCGAGGCGGTCGACGAGGACCGGCTCGACGTGGACGGTGCGGGGTCGGCCGCGGCCGCGGTGGTAGCCGGCCGGCGGGACGAGTGAGAGGCAGCCGATGGTGGGGTCGGCGACGAGGGCCGCGACGGCGCGCTCGAGCCAGCCCGGCTGGAACTGCAACGTGTCGTCGACGCGCACGAGGTAGTCGCCCTCGACCACGTGGAAGGCGCGGTCGAGGCCGCAGTGCGCGCCGTGGCGGTCTCCGTTGTCGAGCTCCACGGCGTCCACGCGGCCGCGCAGGTACTGGCGCACGAGGTAGGTGGCCACCATCTCGTCGGCGTCGCCGGCGAAGACCGCGACGCCTGCCGGGCGGTCCACCGTCTCCCGGACGCCGCGCAGCACCGTCCGCAGCGCGGCCACCCCGTGGCTCGTGTGCACGACGATCCCCGCCCGGTTCACGCCGGGCCCCTCCGCGGCAGCCGCCCCCCGCTCATGTGCGCTTCACCATCCACGCGGGTAATTATGTCTGTCTGTGAAGGGACGCACAATAGGCCGGGACCGCAGAGCGGAGCGGCACAGGTCATTGGACCGGGGTTGGCGCGGACGCCGGGCTCTGCGCGCAGGCAGGACGCGACGCATAGGCCGGCGCTCACCGTCAGTCGAGGCCGACCAGGCCTTCCTTGATCGCATACTTCACGAGGTCGGTGACCTTGTGCAGCTTGAGCTTCTCCATGATGTTGCCGCGGTGCGTCTCGACCGTCTTGCGGCTGAGGCACAGGAGGTCGGCGATGTCCTGGTTGGAGTTGCCCTCGGCGATGAGCTTGAGGACCTCGCGCTCGCGCGCGGTGAGCTCCTCGGCCGGACGGAAGGCGAGCGGGTCGTGGACGCGTGCCAGGTAGTCGTGGAGCACCGTCTCGAGCGCGGAAGGCTGCAGCACCTGCGCGCCTCCCATGACCGCGCGGATGCCGGAGATGAGCTCTTCGGTGCCGACTGTCTTGAGGAGGTAGCCGCTGGCGCCGGCCTGCACGAGGCGCAGGACGCAGTCTTTGCGGTCGTTGCGGGTGAGGGCGAGGATCTTGATGTGCGGGTAGCGCCGGAGCACCGAGCCGGTGAGCTCGAGGCCGTTCATGCGCGGCATGATGGTCTCGGTGACGATGACGTCGGGGTGCGTGGTGCCGACGAGGCGGAGCGCCTCGAGCCCGTCGGGCGCCTC